>JAFXZO010000083.1 GCA_017541205.1 Clostridia bacterium
ATGTTATCATGGCGAAGGTGGTTTGTCAAGAATAACCGCGGGATACGAAGCGGCGAGGAAGCGCAGCGGCACGGATCCCTCGCGGTATATGGCTCATATTTATTCGCTGCATAGCGATAAGAAGGGAAAACACTTGATATTACCCTCATAAAGCTGTATAATGTAATCGAGCGGTTATTGTTTTTACGGTGCGGAAACGGGCGGCCGGTCTGCATATTGGGCAGCGGCGGACGCCGGTTTCCGGCGGCTGATTGCCCGCGTAAAAAGCATGACTGTTCCTTGGTGTGTTTTCATCCCGGTACTTTAGAAGCAGCGAAAGCCAGGAGGCGGGAAAATGATGAAACAGGCGAAGCGTCCCTTCCCTTTGAATACGGTTCCTTTGCTGATTGCGGCGGTGATCCTGCTGACGGTCCTGCCTGTCGGCGCGGCGGCGGAAGAAACGGTGCAGTATATAGAGAACGAATGGAACTATGTGGACGGTTCCATGGATGTGTCAAACGGCATCCCGGAAAGCGCCATGGGCAGGCTCGCGCGGATCCGCAGCCTTGGAAAGCTGACCGTCGCCACCTCGCCCGATTACGCGCCGCAGGAATTCATCGACGAATCCCTGGAAGGCATGGCGCGCTATGTCGGCGCGGACATGGAGCTGGCGCGCCTGATCGCGCAGCGCATGGGCGTCGAACTGGAAATCGTGCCGATGGAGTTTACCGACGTGCTCTCCTCCGTCGCCGACGGCGCCTATGATCTGGCGATTTCGGCGCTCTCGTTCACATCCGGCCGCGCGGCGGTCCTGGAAATGTCCAAGGGGTATTATTTCTCCCAGGAGCAGGCCTCCAGCGGCCTGCTCATCCGGGCAGAAGATGCGGACCAGATCCAATCGATCGACGATCTTGCGCAGCGCGATATCGTCGCGCAGAGCGGATCGCTGCAGGAAACCATGGCCGCCGACAACATCTCTTTCTACCGTAAGTTCCGCAGGCTGCCTTCCGCCGCAGATGTGTATGAAGCCGTGGAGACGGGCAAAGCGGACGCGGGCGTGGTGGATATCTCCATTGCCCGGATCTATATCGAAAATCATCCCGACTGCGGCCTCATGATCGTGCCGGACATTCTCTTTTCCCTCAAGCCCCAGTATACCGGCGACCGGGTCGCGGCAAAGAAGGGCGAAATCGAGCTGCTCTATTTTATCAACGGCGTGATCGACGAGGTGCTCGCATCCGGGCAGTACGAAGAATGGTTTGAATACTATTCCCATTACGGCGCCGCGCTGAACTGACCATTGTCCTTCGTGGTGTGGGAGGAGGTTGAAAACGGATGAAAAAATGGAAAACACGGCGGATCATTCTGTTTGTCGCGATATGCGTGTTCCTGAACGCGGGCGGAAGGCTCCTGGCCGACCGGCTTGATCTTCCGTTTTGGCTTGATTCGTGCGGAACCGCGCTGTGCGCCTACATCGGAGGCCCTGTGTGCGGCGCGCTGGTAGGATTGACGGGCAATTTGGCGTACAGCACGGTCAACCGCCTGTCGGCGGCCTACTCGCTCACCAGCATCGCCCTGGGCGTGATCGTGGGCATCGCCGCGCGCAAAAGGTGGTTCGATCAGTTTTACGGCTTCATGAAGGCCGTTTCCATGGGCATCCTGGTGGCGCTGATCGTGTCCGTGCCGATCAACATGCTCTTTGCCAACGGCTATACCGGCAACACCTGGGGGGACGGCGTGATCAATTATCTGCTGGAAAAAAACTGGCCGCCTTTCATCTGCAGCATTATGGGCCAGCTGGCGATCGAATTTGCCGATAAGCTGGTCACGATTGCCGTTGTATATCTCCTCATCCTCATTAGGCGCTGGCGGGTCAGCGCCCGCGAACACAAGGCGATCCGGCAAAAGGGCGCGGCGGCAGCCGTTCTGATCCTGTGCCTTTCGGTGGGTTTGTGCGCCTCCGTGAAGGCAGAGGACGGTGCGGAGATCGAAACGAAGGATTACAACGATTACGTTCAAAGCGTATACAGCAGCAACAACGGCCTGCCCTGCGGCGAGGCCAACGACATCGCGCAGACCAACGACGGCGTGCTCTGGATCGGCACATACGCGGGATTGTACCGCTACAATGGCCGCGAGTTCCGCTGGGTGGACAGCTTTGATTCCGTCAGGAACGTGAACTGCCTTTATGTGGACGAGGAAGGCCGCCTGTGGATCGGCACCAACGACAACGGGCTTACCATCGTGATCCGCGAAAAGGTGGTGAACGTGCTGGACCAGGCCAACGGCCTGCCGTCCAATTCCGTGCGCTGCATCATCCGCGCTTCGGACGGGTATTACTACATCGGCACCACCGGCAGCCTGCAGATGCTGGTCATGAACAACGGCCTGAAGGCCGCCAATACGCTGCCGGAGGTCAACTATGCCGACAGCATCACCGCCGACGCGAACGGCAATGTGGCGACCATCGCCTCCGGCGGACGGCTCTTCCTGCTGAACAAAGGGAATATCCTGTGCTCGCTCAGGCTCACGGACGGGCAGGAGCTGTTCAACTGCTGCGCTTTCGCGCCGGACGGGACCCTGATGGTCGGCTCCTCCACCAACCACATCTACCGCTATGATATCTCAGACGGCGATTTTGAACTCATCGACGTCATTACATGCGAGGACGTCGCCAGCATCAACAACCTGAATTACCTGAGCGACGGCACGCTGTTCATATCCACCGACAGCGGCGTGTCCTACATCGACGTGAACGGCTATCATCGGGTGAACACGAACGATTTCAACAACTCCATCGATAATATGCTCTACGATTATCAGGGCAACCTGTGGTTCACGTCCTCCCGTCTGGGCCTTCTGCGGCTGGCGAAATCCGCTTTCAAGGACGTGTACGGCACCATCGGCATGGAGCGCCGGGTAGTCAACACGATCGTCCGCTGGCAGGGGAATTATTACATCGGCACCGACAAAGGCCTGGACGTGGTGGATAAGGCGTGCCGCATTCAGATCAGCAATTATCTGACCGAAACGCTCAAGGGAAAACGCATCCGCTGCATGTATGTGGATCAGCAGGATCACCTGTGGATATGCACGTATGGCAGCGGCCTGATGGAGTTTTCGCCGAGCGGCGAAACCTGGGTGTACAACGCGGATAACGGCAGCTTCGGCAACCGCGCGCGCATCGTGACGGGCCTTTCGGACGGGACGATCCTGGCGGCCGGCGATACCGGGATCAGCTATATCCGGGATCACAAGATCCAACGGACCATCCGCAACGAGAACGGCCTCATCAATTCCATGATCCTGACCCTGACCGAGCGCGGCGACGGCACGATCCTGGCCGGTACGGACGGCGACGGCATGGCCGTGCTGAAGGACGGCGAAGTGGTCGATCTGCTCACCCGGGAAGACGGGCTCACCAGCGGCGTGATCCTGCGCACGATCAAAGACCCGAAATCCGAGGGTATATTCATCGTTACCAGCAACAGCTTGTGCTATCTGGAGCCAGACGGCGCGATCCGCGTGCTGGATAAATTCCCTTATTTCAACAACTACGATATCTGGGTCAAGGACGAGGATACGCTCTTTGTCATGTCCAGCGCCGGCATTTACGTGGTGGAACGCGACGAGCTGGTGGCGGGGGGCGATATCGTCTGGGAGCTGCTGGACGCGCGCAGAGGCCTGGGCACGTCGCTGACCGCCAACTCCTGGAACTATTACAACGGAAACGACGAATTGTTCCTCCCCTGCGATACGGGCGTATATATCATCGACGTGGAAAAATACAACAGCGACGTCCGCTCCTACCGGATGCAGCTGGCCTCCGTGCGCCTGGACGGCGTGCGGCAGCCCCTGGCGCGGCAGGGCGCGATCACCGTGGGCCAGGGCGTCAACCGCGTGGAGCTGGGCCCGGAGATCCTGAACTATACCATTCAGGAGCCCAATGCGGGCTATTATCTGGAAGGCTATGACACCCAATGGACCATCGTGCCGCAGAGCAGCCTGAACAGCATCATCTATACCAACCTGCCCGCCGGCGATTACACGTTCCATCTGGCCATTTTCGACAGCGCGGGGGACCGCGTGCTGGAGGAACGCAAATTTGAGCTGGTCAAGGAGGGCGAAATCTACGAGCAGCCCGGGTTCCGCTTCTATATGCTGTTGATCCTGTCCCTGTTCATCGTCTGGTTCACGTGGCTCGTGGTGCAGCGCCAGCTGAACAAACAGCAGATCAAGCTGAACATGGCCAACGAAACGGTCATGGCCATCGCGAACGCCGTCGACGCCAAGGACGTGCGCACCCACCAGCATTCCATGCGCGTGGCCGAATATTCAGTGCTGATCGCGCAGGAAATGAACTGCTTCAAATGGTGGCAGCGCAGAAAGATGCTCTCCAACCTTCGGAAAGCCGCCCAGATGCACGATATCGGCAAGATCGGCATTCGGGACAGCGTGCTGAACAAGGTGGGAAGGCTGACGGATGAGGAATACGCGGAAATGAAATCCCACGTGATGCGCGGGGCCGATATCCTGAAGGATTTCACGCTTGTGGAGCATGTAGAGGAAGGCACGCGGTATCATCATGAACGCTACGACGGACGCGGCTATCCGGACGGATTGAAGGGCGACGAGATCCCCCTCTTTGCCCGGATCATCGGCGTTGCCGACGCTTTCGACGCCATGACCTCCAACCGCGTTTACCGCAACCATATGGATACGGATTACGTGATGAACGAAATGCTGCGCGGCCGCGGCACGCAGTTTGATCCCGACGCGCTGGACGCTTTCAAGCGCCTGGTCGATAAAAAGGTGATCGATCTGGATAAGATCTACGCGCAAAAGCGCGCGGAGATCCAGAACGCGGACCAGAAGGCGCAGGAAGAACTGAAACGCCGCGTGGAAGAAGATAAACGCATTCAGGCCGCCGAGATGAAAAACGATGGCAAGGGTGCCTCCGCCCAAGAGAAAGGAGCCTGAGGTATGAAGCGTGTCTATATCGCCTGTGCGCTGACCTGTCTGGTTTTACTGGGTGTTATCATCGGCTGCTTCCGGCTTTTGAACCTTTCCAGCGGGCGGCATGGTCTGAAAATCGGATTCGTCTACGACAATGACGAAAGCACGCCCTATACCTACAACTTCTCCCTCGCCAAGGACGCGCTGGAAAAGAAATATGGGGACCGCGTGACGATCTTCACGTGCAGCAATGTGCTGGACGACCAGATGGAGGAGCCGATCCGGGAGCTGACGGCAAAGGGATGCGATATCATCTTCTTCAACGGATACAGCGAATTGGTGATGGCGCTTGCCCCGGAATACCCGTCCGTCCAGTTCTGCCAAACGTCCTATATGGATATGTACGGTAAGACCGTTCCCGAAAACTACCATACCTTCAAGGGCGAAGCGTATCAGGGCCGCTATGTGAGCGGCATCGCGGCGGGCATGAAGATCAAACAGCTGATTTCGGAAGGGAGCATCGCGGAAGATCAGGCCATCGTGGGCTTTGTCGCCGCCTTCCCCACCTCCGAGGTCATTTCCGGCTATACCGCCTTTCTGCTGGGCGTCAGGTCCGTTGTGCCGCAGGCTGTGATGCACGTCAGGTACACGGGCACCTGGAGCAGCTACGCCCAGGAAAAGAGCGCGGCGCAGCAATTGATCAAGAGCGGCTGCGTGGTCATTTCCCAGCATACGGATACCATCGGCCCGGCCATTGCCTGCGAGGAAGCCTCCCAGAGCAAGCCGGTGTACTTCGTCGGCTTCAACCAGAGCATGTCGGAGGTCGCGCCCGGCTCCTCGCTGGTGACCGCCAGGATCTGCTGGGAGCCGTATGTGCTCTCGGCTGTGGAGGCGCTCATGACGAATAAAAAAATCGAATCCGTCGTTTCGGGCCGCATTCACGGAACGGACGTCTCCGCCGGGTTTGAAAAGGGCTGGGTGGAAATGATCGACCTGAACCTGCAGGTCGCCTCTCCGGGGACCCAGGAGGCGATGGACAGCGCGATCGAGCAATTGAAGCGCGGCAAGACAGATTTTGTGTTCCGCGGCGATTATACCGGGGTCAATCCGAACAATCCGAAGGATACCTGCGATCTGAGCGGCGGATACATCGAAAACAAAAACACGTCCTTTCCCCTGTTCAATTACATCCTGAAGGATATCATCACCATCGATCAATAACACGTTTCCACGTCTATGGCGGAGAATGAAATGAACAAACGATTCGATCTGATCTGCGTCGGCATGGCCCTTCTTGATTCCATCATCAAGGGCTTTGATCCGCAGCCGATTTCCGCATCGGGCTACCGGGCGGCTTCGGGCACATTGAACGTGGGCGGCGAAGCGGTGAACGAGGCCGTCACGGGGGCGAAGCTCGGCCTCAAAACCGGGATCGTCTGCGCCCTGGGGGCGGACGAGGCGGGCGAAATGGTACGCAATACCCTGCGCCGCAGCGGCGTGGACGTTTCCCGGATCGTCCGGGGGGAGAGCACGCCGGTGACGACCATGTTCGTCCATGCGGATGGCACGCGGAAATCCATCACCAACGAAGCGCACCGTTTCAATTTCCATCCGGAAAACGATCCCGCCGCGTTCACGGACGCTTCCGCGCTGATCCTCGGCTCCCTGTTCCGGGCGCCGTTTGACGATCCCGCGATCATCCATGCCGTGCTGAAAGCCGCCAAGGAGGCGGGCCAAATCGTGCTCGCGGATACGAAGCTGCCCAATTTCAGGTTTTTGAAGCTTGACGATCTTCGGGATTCTCTCCCCCTGATCGATTATCTGACGCCAAACGAGGATGAGGCCCGGTATTTTACCGGGAAAACAGAGCCGGAGGACATGGCGGACGCGTTGCTTTCCTGGGGCGTAAAGCACGCGGTCATCAAGCTGGGCGCAAAAGGCTGCCTGATGAAGACGAAGGAAAAAACCGTTACCCTTCCGGCGTACGCGATCCATGCCGTGGACGCGACCGGCGCGGGCGATAATTTCGCCGCCGGGTTCGTTTCGGAGCTTCTGCGGGGAAAGCCGGCGGAAGAAGCGCTTTCCTTCGCCAACGCCTGCGGCGCGCTTTGCGCAACGGCGGTCGGCGCGGGCACCGCCCTCCAAAGCCGGGATCAGGTGCTGCGGTTCATGGCGGATACGCCGTTTATGCGGTAGAGGATGGAAAACGGCATGATGGAACTCAAAAAAGCGGACGCGTCGGCCCATCGGCGCATCCGCAGGCTGTATAAAGAGGCTTTTCCGCGCGAGGAGCGCGCGCCGTACTTTTTTCTCAAATGGCGCGCGAAGCAGGACCGCGCGGACTTCTTCAGCCTGAACGCGGCGGGGGAATGGGTCGGCATGGCGTATGTGCTGCGCAAAGGCGATCTCGCCTATCTGTTTTATCTGGCGATCGACCGGCAAAAGCGCGGGCAGGGCTTCGGCACCCAGGCCATCGAAGCGCTGAAAAAGCGGTATCAGGGCGCGCGGTTCTTCCTGGCGCTGGAAATGCTGGATCAGGGCGCGGATAATTACGCCCAGCGCGTCAGGCGGCATGACTTTTATCTGCACTGCGGTCTGGTCGATCTCCCCTATCGGATCAAGGAAGCCAACGTCGTCTTTGATATCATGGGCACGGGCGGCAAAGTGGAGCCGGAAGAATACAAGGCGCTGGTCGACGAATGGATGGGCTTTCGCAGGCGCCTGATCGATATGCGCATCATCAAGGATTGATGGGCTTCTCCTGTCATTCTGACCTGCGCCCTATAAGGATGGCCCACCCATGTCATCCTGAGCGCATCCGGTCGCGTTCGCTTGCGCCCGCCGCAGGCGGGTAGGATCTCATTGCAGCGACATAAACCAAGCGGCATGTACCTTGGCAATGAGATTCTTCGCTCGCGCCCATCCGTATAGGGCGCGGCTCAGAATGACATGGAGGGCCATCCATATAGCGGCGGCTCTAAATGACATAGAGGGGGATAACATGATCCACTCGCGCGAAGCGCATATCGAACGCGAAGCGCATATCGAACGCGAAGCGCATATCGAACGCGAAGCGTATATCGACCCCGAAAGGGGATATCGAGGCGAAGCCATATCGAGCCCGAAGGGCATTTATATGCGCCTGCGGCGCTCGAGATAACGCTAAAGCGTTTCGATATACGCTGACGCGTTCGATATGCCCCTTCGGGGCACGATATGCGCTTCGCGCGATGGAGTTTGTTTTGATGAGCGTAAACCTCCCTCGCTGCTTAGCGTTCGTTTTACTTGCAAAGCCCTGCCCACTTATGGCGGGCGCAAGCGAGCGCTCGCTCATGGGAGGACAGAAATCAAACGTCCCTTTCCACATAGCAACAGCCCCGGCTTTTCGCCGGGGCTGCGATTATTTCCGGGATCGGATTATTCGGCCTTCGCGGCATGCACCTGCATCAGCTTGCCGCCGGAGGTGTACCAGGCCTGGATGGTGCTGAAATCGCCTTCTTCATAGGTGGCGATCACAGTGTGGAGATGATAGGAAACGCCGCCGACGCTGTTGACGAAGCGGATCCAGACGAATTCGGTCTTCACAGGAGCGATTTCGGTGCCGAACACGTTGGAATCTTCAACGGTGACGGAACGGGCGGTGTTGCGGCCAAAGCGGTCGTACTTCACGCTCACGCCGTCCTTGGTCATGCCGTCGAAAGCGAATTCAGCGGAAGGAACGCTGCCGTTGCCGATGCCGCCGTACGTGGTCATTTCGTAGGTGCCGAAGCCCTCGGACCACTTGTCGCAGGTCCAGGAAGCAAACCAAGTGCCGACATAGCCGGGGCCATACAAGGCTTCGTCGCCATCTTCAGCAGCCACAAATTCAAATGCTTTGTAGCCGGCGGAATGGCGATCCACGCCATGGGGATACTTCACAGCTTCATATTCGATGTGGGGATCATTGGCATCCAGCCAAGCATCGGCCCAATCCAGCCAATTGAGAATATCATCTTCATCCGTAGTCTTGTACACGTCAAGAGCCACGAAACCGCCGTTGCAGTCGCCATCGCCATCCACCCACAGCCAGGGAGCGTCCCAGGTGGATTCCCAGGTGCCCATGCCCTGCTGGCAGCGGAACTTGGCGTTGTTCGCAGCGATGTCGTAGGTGCCGGTGGTGCCGTCCATTTCGATGGGGAACCAGTTCCAGTTCCAAACGGCGTTGATGTATTCCAATTCGTCGGTCAGGGTAATGGTTTCGGTGACGCCGTTGTTCTTGGTCTTCATGCCGGGAACATCGGGCATATCGGGCAGTTCTTCGATGGCTCCGACCGTCTTGGGCACGGAGAAATCCTCGGCGAACGCCATGGAGCAGGAGAACAGCAGCGCGGCAGCGAGCAAGACTGCCAGAATACGGGACAGCTTCTTCATCGGTCTATTCCTTCCTTTCTTTCGTACATCGTTTTTGCGTAACAAAATTCACGCAAAACTATTACGTACAAAAGAAATTTATCACTCATTCGGAAATTTGTCAACACAACTTTATCACAAAATTGTTAAGCTCTTATTAATCCTTTACAAAAAATTAAAATTTGTAACAATTTTAGGGATCAAACGGATCTGTTATCCGGCCCGGATTTTTTATTTTATGTCCTTCCTGTCAAATATGCCGATGGCCAGCGGCAGGAAAAGCGCCACGGTGACCGCGGAAACCAGCAGGGCGGTCAGCGGCTTGGGGCTGGCTTCCTGCAATAATTGATCCGGCATGACCTGGCTTACGGAGAACGTCCCCATCTGGATGAACTGCCGCAGCACTTGATCGATGCCCATATAAGCCAGGGACAGGAATCCCGTGCCGAACAGCACGGCCATCACGCTGCCCAACGCTTTATTGCGGAACGTGGAAACGAGGAAAAGCAGGATCGTGCAGCACGCCTGCATGAGCAAAAGCTTCAGCAGGAAAATCACAAGGCTGTTCCGTATGCCTTCATCCGCCACGATCCGCTGGACAAAGGCCGTGCCGATCAGGTTGAATGCCGCGCCGACCGCCATGAACAGCAGATTCTGCATCAGCGACACGCAGAATTTGGAAAGCACGGTATACCCTTTCCTAGGCATCTGCCCGGCGATGTTCTTGATATAGCCGGATTCCAGATCCGCATAAAAGAAAACGCACGCGGCGATCATGGCGATCATGGCGTTGAGGAAGGGAAAGGGGGCGCTGATGACGGACGAAAGATCGGCGGTGTCAGGAAACAGCTCCGCCACGTTCTCAAACAGATTGGATAAATGGATCATGGCCCAGCCGGCCGGCGCGACGATCAGGCCGGATACCGCGATCAGGATCAGGCAAACCTTGAACGTCCTGGATTTCCACATGCGGAACAGGTCCATCCGAAGCAGGTTACCCATTGTTTTCACCTCCGGTTACGCCCAGGAAATAGTCCTCCAGGGATACGTTGTGGATATAGATTTCGTGCAGCGCCGCCCCGGCCTCCACCAGCGCTTTGGCCATGGCCGCGCTGTTATCGAGCTGCTCATGCACCCGGATCATGCCTTTTTCATCGATCTGGGCCTTCTCAACGCCGATGCTTTTGAGCGCCTTAAGCGCCGTCTGCCCGTCCTCCGCGCGGATCGCCACGTATTCGCCGGTGCGTTTTCCCAATTCCTCGGCGGTGAATTCGTCCAAAAGCGTGCCCTCGTTGATGATGCCATAGCTGTCAGCCACCTTGGCAAGCTCGTCCAGGATATGGCTGGAAATCATGATCGTGATGCCGCGTTCATCCCGAAGCCGCAGCAGCATCTGCCGCACGTCCGCGATGCCCTGGGGGTCCAGCCCGTTGATCGGCTCATCCAGCACGACCAACTTGGGATCGCCCACCAGCGCCAGGGCGATGCCCAGCCGCTGGCGCATGCCCAGCGAATAGGAGCCGACGCCCTTTTTCCTGTCCACATCGCCAAGGTCAACGGCCTTGAGCAATTCCTCCACGTACCCCGCCGGGCGGATACCGCGCGCAAGGCATTTGATTTTCAGGTTGTCGTAAGCGGACAGCTTGGGAAATACCCCGGGCTCCTCGATCAGCACGCCCACGTTTTTGAGCATTTTGCTCTTTTCGCTCCCGGACTTGCCAAAGAGGGAATAATCCCCGCCGGTCGGCGTGGAAAGGCCGCTGATCATGCGCATGATGGTGGTCTTCCCCGCGCCGTTCCTGCCGATCAGGCCGTATATCTCCCCCGCTTTGATATGCATATTGATGTTGTTCGCCGCAGCCTTCGCGCCGTAGCGCTTCGTCAGGCCATGCGTTTCCAAGATCCAGTCCATTTCGCTCCTCCTCGGTGCTCTTTGCGGATACCGCAGCCAAAATATATACGATTCCCTGCGTCGCGTCAAGGTTTTTTTGCTTTACAGCGGCTCCATTTATTGAAAACCTGCGTATGCTGGCTGACCGGTCCCGCAATACGAAAAAACGCCGGTCTGTTTCCAAACCAGCGTCCAAAGTGGTGCGGTCGACGGGACTTGAACCCGTACTCGGTTAAGAACACGCCCCTCAAACGTGCGCGTATGCCAATTCCGCCACGACCGCATGCCGCAATCTCCAAACGGCAAGACGTATTATAGCGAAAAATCGGTAAGCTGTCAATCTTTTTTTTCGGGGCCGGCTTATTTTTGTTCCATTTTTGCTTATTTTTCCCCGGATCCGTATGCGGCGGGGCAAAACGGGCATCATAAAGATAACACGAAAAGGAGGAAAAAGCATGAACCCATTTCAAATAAAGCCCGACAAAATCACCGATCTGTTTATGGACTGGCAGATGATCTATCCCCGCTCCTACGATAAGCGGGCGATCGACCCCTACACCCGGGTGCGGGTGATCCTGATGAACGGCACGGAATTTGAATCCGCCTGGTATTCGCACCAGTTCCATCGGCATGAGGGCAACAACGATCTTAGACGGGAATTGGCGCTGATGCGCCGCCAGGAGCAACAGCAGCAAAAGACGGTCGCGTGCCTCAAGCCCACGGACGAAACCGTGCTGGAGCACACCATCGGCTATGAGCAGCTGGCGGTGGACCTGACCGCCGCGCTGGCCCAGCGGGTCACCTGCGCGAAGGTGAAATCCGCGCTGGATTTCGCGCTGCTGGAGGACTTCGACCATCTTTACCGCTATGCTGATCTGATGGAAATGGAGCACGGCGAATACGCGGAAAAGCTGGTGGGCCGGTACACGGAGATCATGCCGGGACGCCCGACGATCTCCGAGCACCGCTGCCCCTTCGACGCCCTGTGCGAGCCGGGCAAGCCCGACGCGGCGCTGTTTGACAAGATGGCGGTCCAGATCATTACCGCCGCGGAGCAGCAGACCATGAACTACTATATGAACGTCTGCAATCTGTACACCTCGGACCTGGGCCGCAAGCTCTACCAGGAGATCGGCATGATCGAGGAGCAGCACGTCACCCAGTACGGCAGCCTCATGAACCCCAGCTGCACCTGGCTGGAGGGGCTGCTGGAGCACCAGTATACGGAAGCGTATCTGTATTATTCCTGCATGGAGGACGAGGACGATCCCGGCGTCAAGAAGCTTTGGGAAAAATTCTTCCAAATGGAGATCAGCCATCTGCACAAAGCCGCGGACCTGCTGAAAACCTATGAGAAGAAAGAATGGCAGCAGGTGATCCCCGGCGGCGATTTCCCCGCGCCGCTCAAATTCCAATCCAACATCCAATACGTGCGCTCTGCCCTGAACATGGTGGAATTTACCGCGGAAAAGGAAATCTTTAAGCCCGTTTCCATGCTGCCCAGGAACGGCGATTTCTTCCTCTACCAAAACGCGGTGAACCGGAATGTGGACGCCGTGCCCAGCCATCAGGTGATCGACCGGACCATCCGCCTGCGCGGCAGGGATTACCGGGCGGAAACTGCCCCGAATCCCATCCCCGCCCTGCAAAACCGCGCCGCGGACAACACGACCCTGGGCCGCGTTCCGCAGTAATGAACCAATGGAAACGGGGCATGGAAAAATGGGGGCATTATCTCCTGGCGCTCCTGTGCGCGGGCGTGATCCTGCTTTCCGCGGCTTGGACGCGGGATCAGAAAGCGCAGGAGCGCATGGAGCAGGCGGCTTTGTCCGATCAGAGCCAGAAGATGGCGCAGGCGGAAGCGGAAAAAGCGATGGAGGATCAGCAGCCATATCGCCCCGCCGCGGGTCTCGTCGCCGCGCCGTATGTCCGGGAGCCGGTGCTCGATGCGGAAACCAACGTTTGGCGGACGCATCCGTATCTTGATTTTTTCCTTCATCCCGGGGACGCCGTATACGCCATGATGGCGGGGCAGGTGCTTCAAACCGCGGGAGAAATCCGCATCGACCACGGGGATGGGCTCGTCAGCCGGTATCAAGGGAAAATCGCCGTGTCCGCCGCGGTTGGCCGGCAGGTTCAGGCCGGAGAAAAGATCGGCTTTTACAGCGGCGGCGAGGCGGGGCTTTTGCGCGTCGCGCTCCTAAAAAACAATGCGTACCGCGCGTTTGGGGAAGGCTGGGAGTAGGCTTTCCCCCGCCATGCGCGCCCACACGCGCCGCGATACGCCCAAAGATTTATAATCTCCTCTGCGCCGCTCGCCCAGCGGCGCTTTTCCTTTCCGTTCTTTATATAGAAATATGTAGATTTTTTCAGATTTCCTGGTATAATCTAAGATGCTGAATTATATAATGCATCCCGCGCCAGGGCAGATACTTCTTCTATTCAAGCGGGAGAAGAAAGGTGACGATTCATGAAGCAACAGGCATGGCGGCAGAAAGCGGCGAAACTGCTGGCGCTCCTATGCGCCCTTGCGCTGCTTGCCACGTCCGCCCTGGCGGAGGACGCCGAGGAAGCGTACGTGGAAAACGAGTGGAATTTCGTGGACGAGTCCATGGACGTGACGGACGGCATTCCGCAGGACGCGGTCGGCGTATTGGAAAGGATAAGGGAAGCAGGCAAGCTGCGCGTTGCGACGGAGCCTTTTTTCCCGCCGCAGGAATTCATTGATCCTTCGCGCGAGGGGCAGGAAAAATACGTGGGCGCGGATATGGAAATGGCCCGCCTGATCGCCCAGCGCATGGGCGTGGAATTGGAGATCGTGCCCATGGAATTCACCCAGGTTTTAGCGGCGGTTTCGGACGGCGAATGCGATCTGGCCATTTCCGCGCTCTCTTATACGCCCGGCCGCGCCGCCGCGGTGGAGCTTTCCAAGGGGTATTATTATTCGCAGTCTTCCGCAAGCGTCGGCATCATCATCCGGGAAGCGGGCAAAGACAGGATCACCGGCATCAATGATCTTTGGGATAAAGTCATCGTCGCCCAGAGCGGATCGCTCCAGGAGGCGCTGACCGCCGACAGCGTGACCGCCTACCGCGAATTTCGCCGCCTTTCCTTTATCCAGGAGGTCTATCAGGCCCTGGAGGATGGCTGGGCCGACGCCGCCGCGGTGGATCTGGAAACCGCGCAGGCGTATATCGGCAATCACCCCGACAGCCGTCTCATGGCCGTTCCCGGCATCCAGTTCACGCTCGAAAAGCATTTCCAGGGCGACCGGGTGGCCGCGAAAAAGGGCGAGATCCAACTGATGTATTTCGTGAACGGCGTCATCGACGAATTGCTGGCATCCGGCCAGTATCAGGCGTGGTATCAGGAATACGAGGCGCTGGCAGCGGCGCTGGAATGAGCGTTCCGCGCTTCTGCGTTTTCAGGACGGTACGGACGATGATAAGGGGGTATGTCGTTTGAAACAATGGAAGGCGTACCGGTTTATTCTGTTCATCGCTTTTTGCATTTTGCTCAATTTTGCGGGGCGGCTGTTTTCCGCTTCTTTATCCCTGCCGCTGTGGCTGGATTCCTTCGGCACGGTGATCTGCGCGTACATTGCCGGGCCTTTCTGCGGCGCGGTGGTGGGCCTGACGGGGAACCTGCTCTACAGCATGATTAACCGCGCGTCCTGGGCGTACGCGATCATCAGCATCCCGCTGGGCGTGATCGTCGGATTCGCGGCAAAAAAGAAATTCCTGGATTCGCTGTTTGGCACCATGACCATCAGCGCGATTGCGTCCGTGATCGCGGTGGCGCTGTCCGTTCCGCTCAACTTCCTGATGTACGGCAACAAAACCGGCAATATCTGGGGCGACGGCGTGATCGGCTTGCTGACGGAATGGGGCGCGCCGCTGTGGGCCGCCCTGACGGTTGGGGAATTCTACCTGGAATTCCTGGATAAGCTGCTTACCCTGATGATCCTCTACGGTGTGCTTTGCCTGTATAAGCATTATAAGAATAAGAAGAAACAGGGCCCGGCGCTCCCGGAAGCGGGCAAGACCGCGTGCCTGATCCTGGCGCTGCTGCTGTGCCTGCCCGCGCATCAGGCCTCCGCGCAGGAGGCGTCCGGCTTTCCGGGCTCCAACTACAACGACTACGTGCAGACCGTTTACAGCAGCAAAAACGGCCTTCCCTGCGGCGAAGCCAACGATATCGCGCAGACCAACGACGGCATCCTGTGGGTGGGCACGTACGCTGGCCTGTACCGCTATAACGGGCGCGAGTTCAAGGCGATGAATTATGATTCTGTCCGCAATGTGAACTGCCTGTTCGCGGATGACGAAGGGAGGCTCTGGATCGGCACGAACGACAACGGCCTGTCCATCCTCATCAATAACAAGATCATCAACGTAGTCGATCCCTCCCGCGGCCTGCCCAGCTATTCCGTGCGCTCCATTCTGCAAAGCAGCGACAGCTACTACTATATCGGGACGACGGCCAGCATGCAGGTGTTTTCCCTGAACAGCGGCTTAAAGACCGTGAACACGCTGCGCGAAGTCAATTATGCCGATGATCTTTCCGCCGATCAGACCGGCCAGGTGGCCGCCGTCACCAGCGACGGGCGTCTGTTCCTGCTCAAGGCGGGCCAGATCGTCAGCTCGCTTCAGATGACGAACGGCAAGGAGGTGTTCAAGAGCTGCGGCTTTGCGCCGGACGGCACGCTCTACGCCGGCACCACGGCCAACCATATCTTCCTCTATGACGTTTCCTTCGGCGGCTTTCAGGAGATCGGCTCCATCGACTGCAAAAGCCTCAACAGCATCAAGGACATCACCTTCCTGGAAAACGGCGAAATGTTCGTCTGCGCCGACAACGGCATCGGCTATGTGGAGCAGGATGGCGCGTCCCACAAGATCAACACCAACGATTTCAACAACTCCATCGATAATATGCTCATCGACTACCAGGGCAATCTCTGGTTCACCTCCTCCCGCCTGGGCCTGCTCCGCCTCGCGCCTTCCGCGTTCCTGGATGTGTACAGCACCGCCGGCATGGCGCGCCGGGTGGTCAACACCGTCGTGCAGTGGCAGGGCATTTACTATTTCGGCACCGATAAAGGGCTGGACGCGGTGAACGCCGCATGCAGCGCGCAGATCACCAACGCGCTGACCGAACAATTGTCCGGCATCCGTATCCGCTGCATGATGGTGGACGAGCAGGATCATCTATGGATCTGCACCTATGGCAGCGGGCTGCTGGAGATCGAGCCGGACGGCAGCCAGTACCTCTACAATCGGGATAACGGCAGCTTTGGCAACCGCTCCCGCCTGGCCGTCCAGCTCTCCGACGGCACGATCCTGGCCTGCGGCGATACCGGCATCAGCTATATCCGCGATCACAAAATCATCCGCACCATCGGGCACAGCGAGGGGCTGATCAACTCCATGATCCTGACCGCCGTGGAAATGCCCGATCACAGGGTACTGGCCGGTACGGACGGCGACGGCATCGCCGTGCTGACCGAGGATGGACAGGTCGAAAAGATGCTCACGCGCGAGGACGGGCTCAGCAGCGAAGTGATCCTGCGCATGGTGCGCGATGAAAAGGCGGACGGGATCTTTATCGTGACCAGCAACGGCCTGTGCTATCTGGAGGCGGACAAAACGATCCGCACGCTGGATCATTTCCCCTACTTCAACAATTACGATCTCTGGCTGCGTGATGAAGACACCTTCTTCGTGATGAGCAGCGCGGGCATCTTTATCGTGACGCGCGACGAAATGCTCAACCGGAGCAAGGGCATCAATTACGACCTGCTCGATTCCACGCGCGGCCTCAACAGCGCGCTCACAGCCAATTCCTGGAACTATTTCAACAAGGAAACGGGCCGGCTGTTTCTGCCCTGCGATACGGGTGTTTTCATCATCAACACCAACCAATACCAGTCCCCCACCAAGTCCTACCGCATGATGGTGACCGCCGTCGGCCAGGATGGCAGAATGCAGCGCGTCGATAACGGCAGCCCCATCCGCGTCGGCCGCAACGTCAATAAACTGGAGATCCAGCCCGAGATCCTCAATTATACCATTCAGGATCCTTACGTCGGCTTCTGGATGGAAGGGTTCGATGAGGATTGGATCGTCATGCCGCAAAGCAACCTGAGCACCATCGTTTATTCCAACCTGCCCATCGGAACCTATACCTTCCATCTGGGCGTGCTGGATATGGACCAGACCACCCTGATCAGCGAGCGCGTCTATACCGTCGTCAAGGAAAAGGAAATCTACGATAACGCCTGGTTCATCGCCTACATGCTTTTGGTGCCCATGATCGCGGTCGCGTGGTTTACCTGGTTCGTGGTGCGCACCAGGACGCAGCGCACCCTGGAATTGCAGCAGCGCGAGCTGGCCATGGCCAGGCAGCAGATCCAACTGGGCAATGAAACGATCTTTGCCATCGCCAAGGCCGTCGACGCCAAGGACGAGCGCACCAGCCAGCATTCGCAGCGCGTTTCCCAGTATTCGGAAATGATCGGCAGGGCCATGGGGCTGCCGGAAGAAGAATGTGAAAACCTGCGCCGGACCGCCCTGATGCACGACATCGGCAAAATCGGCATCCCGGACAGCATCCTGAACAAGCCCGCGCGCCTGACCGACGAGGAATACGGCGTGATGAAGACCCATACCATGCGCGGCGCCGAGATCCTCAAAGGCTTTACCTTGATCGATCACGTGGTGGAGGGCGCCAAATACCATCATGAACGCTACGACGGCCGGGGCTATCCATCCGGCCTAAAGGGCGAGGAGATCCCCCTCTTTGGCCGCATCATCGGCGTTGCCGACGCCTTCGACGCCATGACCGCCAACCGCGTATACAGAAAGCAATTGGATTTCAATTTTGTGCTCGAGGAATTGCACAAAGGCCGCGGAACGCAGTTTGATCCGCAGGTGGCGGATATCATGCTCAAGCTCATCGACGACGGGAAAATCGATTTGAAGGTCATGTACGGCGTAAAGGATGAGGACGGCGCGGCGCAAAATACGCAGGCCCCGGAAACGGAAAAGGGGGATAAAGCATGAAGCGTTATTATGTCATGACGGTGCTGACGGCGCTTGCGCTGCTGCTGGTCTTCAGCCTGATCTATTCGGTATGGGATGAAAGCCCGTCGCAGGACTCGATCACGGTCGGCTTTCTGTACAGCGAGGATGAAAGCGTTCCCAACACCTATAATTTCTCTCTGGCCCAGAGCGCGCTGGAAAGCGCCTACGGCGATCAGGTCCATATCCTGGTCAGGAACAACGTGCCCAAGACCGGCATGGAAGACCCGGCGCGCGAGCTGATCAAGAAGGGCTGCGCCATCCTCTTTACCAATTCGGACAGCGAGCAGCTTATCGACCTGGCCCGGAATTATCCCGATGTACAGATTTGTCAGGTTTCCAATTCGGCGGCCAAGGAAAAGGGAGAGCGCCCGGATAACTACCACACCTTTAACGGCAGGATCAACGAGGTCCGCTACGTAAGCGGCGTTGCGGCCGGCCTTAAGCTGCAAAGCATGATCGAAAACGGCGAGGCGGAAAAAGAAAACGTCCGCATCGGCTTCGTCTGCGATTACGCGAACAGCGAAGCGCTTTCGGATGCGACTGCCTTCCTGCTCGGCATCCGTTCCGTGGTTTCGGACGCTTCCATGCTGATCCGCTGCACAAGCAAGGGCGGCGGCTACCACAGGGAAATGGAATGCGCCGCGCAGCTGATCGAGGAAGGATGCGTGGTGATTTCCCAGTATTCGGAGACATACGGGCCCGCCGTCGCCTGCGAAGCCGCCGCGGCGAATAAAAAAGTGATCCACGTCGGCTGCCATCAGAGCATGATCGACCTGGCCCCCACCACCTCGCTCATCAGCGTGCGCGTCAATTGGACGCCGTATGTGACAGGCGCGGTGAAAGCGGTCATGAACCGAAAATCCATCGAGAGCACCGTGAGCGGCAGGGTCTACGGCGGCAACGATATGAGCGGCGGGTTCGATGTGGACTGGGTGCAGGTATTGGAATTGAACCGCCATTTGGCCACCGAGGGCATGGAGGCCCGGATCAATAAGCTGATCGACAGCTTCAAAAAAGGCAATGTGGACGTGTTCCGCGGCAATTACACTGGCGTCGACCCTTTCAACTCCTCCCTGAGCATCGATTTGACGCAGGGCTTTACGGAAAACAAATCCGCCTCTTACCCCACGTTCCATTATCTCCTGCAAGGCGTGATGACGATCGAATGAGCCGACCGTCCTTCCATAAGAAAAAGCCGCCCGGCTGGGCGGTTTTTTGCTGTCTGTCCGTTATGTCCTGCTGATTTTCTTGAACAGCCGGGCGTTCCAGAAGGACATGTCCAGTTCGTCCAGATAAAAGTGGAAGATCGCTTTCCAGTTTTTTGTCGCCGTACTGAGCATCAGATACTCCGCTTCATCGGCGACCGCCTTTTCCGCGCAGGCAAAGAGGCTGCGGCCGATGCCCCGGGAGCGGTATTCCGGCCTGACGTACAATTCTTCCACTTCAAAATACGGCGTCCCGTCCGGCATGACGGAGGAAGCTTTTTCCGATTTCTGCACGCGCCCGAACAGATACCCGACGGTCTTTCCCTGATCCTTCGCCAAAAAGATGCGGTTCCCCTCGATATCCGCCTTTTCATTCTTCCGGTAGCCATAGCAGCTTTGTTCCGCTTCCCAATCGGCGGACAAGCGGATCAGCGTATCCAGCGCCTCCTGCGTCAAAACCGTTTCCTGCACAGATACGGAAACCGGGCTTTTCCATATATTCCTGACGATGTCTCTTTCCTCGCCCTGATACTGGCCGCGGCCGCGAAACAGGAGCAGAAAGCCGCATTTTTCCATCACGCGGACGGACGCGGCGTTTTCCGCCAGGCAGATCCCAAAGATTTCCGAAAGCCCGTGCTCCTTCGCCATGGCCGGCAAAAAGGCGCGGACGGCCTCCGTCGCGTAGCCCTTTCCCGTATGCTTTTTGGCGATATGATAGCCGATTTCCCAGCCTTCCTCCACCGGGACCAACTGCACATAGCCGATGTTCTCCCCGGACCTGAGCAGCACCGGATACACGAAGGGCCCCTCCGTGCCGCCGTATTGGCCGATCAGATAATCCACCGTCTCCTGCGCTTCCTCGACCGAATCAAACACCTCGTCCGGCACAAAGCGGCGGTTATCCTCGTCCAGCGAATTCTCATGAACGTCCTGCGCCATATCGTGCGTAAACTCGCGGATGACGAGGCGTTCCGTTTCGATCTTCTCTTTGTCTTTGGTGATCATGATTATCCCCTCTTTCCCATGCAGAAACGAAAACGCCAGAGCCCTCTGACGTTTTCGCATGCAGATCTATTTTATTCCATGGGTTTCATCGTCGGGATTAGACTTTTGGCATCCAAAACAGTCGATTTTTGTGCATTATTCACTAAAATCGCCTCATTTCTTTAATATAATGCCACATAAGTCCACATAACCCAACCGGCATCTGTGGTAAATTCTGTGGTAAAATCAGAAGAGATCCGTCATCGCTTCGAGACGGGCGAAGCTGGCCTTCTTCCGATCGGTGTTGGATTCGTTGTAGATATCCATCGTGGTGGAAATATCCGCGTGCCCCATGATCTCCTGAATGAGCTTCAGATCGCGCTCCCGTTCGCACAAACGAGTGCAAAACGTATGCCTGAGCTGATGCACACTGAACTTGGGGATGAGGAGCGGTTCGCGCTCTTCCTTCTTCGCGGCCTCGGCTTCCTCCGAATTGTGATCCTCCACAATCCTTGCGATAGCGCGGTTCACGCAATGCGGGCTGAGTACCGTTCCGAAGCGGTTCTGCCAGATGAATCCGCAGTAACCGTCCACAATGTCCTGACAGAATCCGGTCTTTTCCTGCCGCATGTACTCATTTTGAAGTTCACGGCGAACGTTCTGGAACATTGGGATCACCCGGATTCCGCTGCGGGTCTTCGGCGTAGTGATGTGAAACTCCACTTTGCCGCTGTCCTGCAAACGGTAAATCAGGTTGTGGTTGATGGAAATGACGTTCTCCTTCCAAAGCACGTCTTCCCATCGAAGTCCAAGCATTTCCCCCACGCGGCAGCCGGTACCGAGCAGACAGGCAAACAGCGGGTTCCAATGCTTATACACATCACTTGTTTCCACATAAGCCATAAAGGCCCGCTGCTGCTCTTCTGTCAGGGCGTGACGTTTCGGCTTCTCCCAATCGTTGGAACGCTTGAGTTCGGCCATGATGCCGTCGGTAGGGTTGATACGGATCAGTCCATCCCGCATAGCGATCGTGAATACCGGATGCAGAATGGTGTGTACGATCTCGACGCTGTTCGGCTTGAATCCCAAATCGTGAATCAGGTGATTGAAGAACTTCTTCATCGTGCTATACTTGATAGACACGATACTCAGGCTTCCAATCTCATTCCGCACGTATTTATCATACATGTACCGATAATTGGTGCGGGTGGACTGTTTCAGTTCCGGCTTGTTTTCGATGTAGTCGTCCCACCGTCCGTTCAATGTCGCCTTCTGTTGAGTCAGAAGTCCGTCCTGAACGTCTCTGATGATATCGCATTCCATCTCCCGCAGGCTCGTGCAGTTGCGTTTTCCTTCGGGCACCGGGTCTGTTACTGTGAGCCGCCACGAATAGAAGCTCTTTCGTTCGCCGTTGATATCGTAATATCGGAATTCGTACCGTCCATCGGGCTTTTGAATCTCTCCGTCTCTGAGAATCCGGCCCTTGTTGTCTTTTCTCTTGGTCGACATGGCTTCCTCCTTTTCCAGAGTCGCCACGTTGCCAAGAACCTCTCTGACCAGCATAGTATAACATAAATCGGCGAGGTTCTCAACTATCGCGGCGAAAAATATCACAGAGTATTGAGCGAATCGATGAATTGTTCAAACTTTTTGCGTTTAATACTGGCATGGGTCTGGTTCCACAACACCCAGTCAGCCGTTTTGTGCTGGTTGATGAGCTTACGCAGCCGATTGATGCCGATGTGAAAATATAACGCGGCCTCTTCGACGGACAAAACGTATTTTTCGCAAACCGGTATCTTGATCTCCACAAATTCACCTCCAAAGTCGAAAAACCAAAAGGGAAAGCGCCCGCCGCGTGGACGAGCGCTCTTCCTTGCAAATATCAATCAGTCCTCGTCAGCCATCACAGCGTTTTCTTTCTTGTACTGCGCCGTGCTGATGCCCAGGATCACACCCAGAAAGGTGTCTACGGCGGTGATCGTACCAACCACCTGCTCGCCGTAGGGAAAGTTCCAGATGCCCGCCAGCGCGAAATATAACGTACCAAGGGCAGGAAGCAGGAACTGCGCGACCCACTTGAGCGTATCGTAAGTCTTGTTGCTAAGCATGGCAAATCATCCTTTCTATCCTTTGATGGGAAGTCGATCAATTTCTTGCATTACTCGTTTGGCTGATCCATTGCCACCCATCTTCTCATAGGGTTTATACAAATATTCGTACAGGTTTTCGTATTCGTCATGGGTTATATAGCCCCGCTCGATATAATTCATACCTAAGTACAGAATTCGGTCATGAGCTAATCCGATCAGCACCTGTGTGCGAATGTCTTTCTTTTCGGATCGCTTTACGAGCCAAGCCCAAAAACCAGAAGAAGCCATCACGGCAGTGAAAGCCCCAACCAGGATTTGTAACCATACAGGCATGTTTATTCCTCCTTAACCTTGGAGTAGTTGGGCGATACCCACGCGATGCGTTTCTCCATACGGATCGCGTGCCAGCCGGTGGCAGGAGATGTGGCCACCCACTCGAAAGTATCACCCTTGTGAACATGCCCGGTCGTGTCATACTGCTGGGCATCGCCGATACGCGCGTTCACAGAATCGCCGGTAATGGTAACGACTTTGGTTCCGGACGGAAACGCGGGTTCATCCTCAATGGGCGCTTCGTCGGCCCCGGTCAAAGCCTTCAGCGTATCCGCGTTTACGGTTCCGGTAACGGTCAGGCCCTTGTCGGTCTGAAAGGCCTTCACGGCAGCCAGGGTCTTAGAGCCGAAATCTCCGTCCGCACCATACTTGCCCAGGTCGTAACCCTTTTCAAGCAGCAGTTTCTGAAGCTCGGTCACGTCCTCGCCTTTGTCGCCCTTCGTCAGTTCTCGGTCGCCCAGCTTGTAGGTAACGATCTCCACAGCGCCTTCGACATAGTTCAGCATGGACGCGGGAAGCTGGCCCCAGTTCGTCCACTTGCCGGAAGTGACCTTCGCTTTGACGCAGTCGTAGTTAAAGCCCTTCATCTCGACCGTATAGCCTTCGCCGACATACACGCCGATGTGTCCGTCTTTCCATACGACCAGGCCGGGAACATCCGGAATGGTGCTGATGGGGCCGGTCTTGACGCACAGCTTGTACATACCGTTGGCGCTCTTGTCAGGGCAGTTGTTCGCTCCGTACTTCTTCGTACCGTCCAACTTTCCGCTGAGCCAGAAGAAGGCCTTAATCAGGCCGACGCAGTCAGCGCACATCTTACCATCGGAAATATCCTTCTTGTATCCGCTTTCACGGGCCGCGGTATAGTGGCTCGGATATTGGTTCTTCTTGCTGTTATACAGACTGGTCGTGCACTTGTAACCACAGGTGCCGTACCAGTACACCCATTTCGCGGCGTACACAGCAAGGCAAAACGCCGCCAAATCCAGATTCGTGAACATGGAATTGTCGCTCCCTTCTGCTTTCTGCGGCGCAGGCTGCACGGCATAAGCATCATAGTATTTCTGGCCATACTTCGCTCGCGCCATTTTGACGGAGTCGCCTTGGTTTTTCGGCTTCTCGTAATTGAGCAGCACGGCGTCCGAAGCCTCCTGAACGGATGTGGCGGCGATCAAGGTCTTAAGTACGGACTTATAGCTGCCAAGCTCTTTCCACAGAAATTCCAGCTGCATTTCCAGATCGCCGATGGATGTTCCCTTCTCCCTGGCGAAAGCCAGAAGGTTCTGCTTGCGGGTCCAGTACGTCCATTGGGCCAGGCCATAGCCAGCGGCATCCTTGACGAAGTTCGTATAGGTACCGTCATCGACAGCTTTGGTGTAACTGTCGTCCGTCATGCCGAGCTTCTTTTCATAGGTGCCTTGAAGGTTGGTGGGTTTCAGCGCCGATTCGGCGTACAGATTGCCCATCAGCCCGGCCACGCCGAAAGCATTGCCGATTCTTTCCCATAGGAAGTCCCAGATCCGTTTCTCATTGGCCATTGGAATCAGCCTCCTTCCATAGGTCGTTGTAGTAGTTGTCCATTCTTTGCAGCAGCTTTTGACTGTTGCCTTTTGCCGCATGATTCTTCCAGTCCCGGTAACACTCGTCCACCTTTTCACGGGTCCTCAGACCTCTCTTGCACAGGTGGACCAGCTTACGCAGTTTCTTTCGCTCATGCTTGATGTTGGCGGAATTCAATGTCATGATGACTTTGCCGGTCTTGGTGATCCGGTAGTGAAAGCCAAGAAACAGAATGCCGTCGGATAGCGGGAAGATGCCCGTCTTCTGAGTGTTGAACTGGCATTCCAGGCCCCGAAGCATCTGCGCGATGCGGACCTGACACTCCAGAAGATACTGCTTGTCGTGATGGATCAGGATAAAGTCGTCCATATACCGGATGTAATGCTCGATGCGCAGTTCTTCCTTGACGAAGTGATCCAGCGCGTTGAGGATGCCAATGCCGGCGATCTGAATCATCTGGCTGCCGGGATTGAAACCGATCTCGGTATCGTATTGCCCGTCCAGCACGCAGACCGCCTGCTTATAGCTCCATCCGTCGATGACTTTGTGAAAGCAATCCTTCACGACCTTGTGCGACATGTTCGGATAATAGCCCTTGATATCGCATTTGAGCACATAACCCACGGTGCCGTGCTTCCTGTAGTAGCGCTGCAAGAAGCATTTCAGCCTTTCCCGCGCCAAGTCCGGCCCTTTGCCCTTCTGGCAGGCCATATTGTCGTAGATAAAGCTGCGGCTGATGTTGGGGTAAAGGATGTTGTCGTTCAGGCTTCTCTGAAATACGCGATCCCGAAAGTGCACGCTGACGATGTCGCGCTCTTTCGGGTAGTAAACCTTGAATTTCTTCGGTTTCTTCTGCTTGTATTTTCCATTTTGAAGCTGGCGCTCCAGCGTCAGGTTCTCCTCAATGTTGTTCAGAAAGTAGTGCGCCGGCGTATCCTTCCAAAGCACGCCCTTGATACATTTCAGGGTGCTTCGGCTCAGCGCCTCAAAGCCTGCAACCCTCTCGAACTCCTCCGATTCAGGATCAGCCCTTGAGGGGTCTCCGGAGTTTACAGGTTCACTATCCCGCATAGGATAGAACCATCTCCTTCGTGTTGTTTAGCGTAAATCCGCATGGCATTCGGCTCCTTGTGTCAGATTGAAAATGCGCCGGACCTATGGAACGGCCAAATGATTTTCTAAGCGGCACAATCCGGGGCGAAACGATTCGCGTTGCTGGCGTTGTTGTTGTTGACATAGCCCGAAGAATTGACATTCCACGTATTATTCGCATTGCCACGATTAGCACTCCGCAAACGCACGTTCTGCGCTCAGCCTACAGCCAAAGTTTGAAAGCGTAACCTTTCAGGCGGGCCTGTACCTTGCGGTATCATCGTCGATCCAGCCGTGCACACGGTCTTTCACATTCTTGACGAGCTTACCCCAGTATTTCACCCGCTTACTGCTCAGATGGAAGATGCGATGGGCCAGATCAATCAAATAAAGGAGGCGCTTGCAGTTGCGCAAGGCCTCCCTTTGCAGTCGATTGCGGTCCATGTAGTCTCTCATCTGGAACGGTGTGCCGATTCTGACGGTCACATCGTTCGCCTCCCGGATGCCCAGGTAGATGTTCTTCGCGGTTTCCACGATGTCGTCCGTCACCTGCTTCCGGTATTCCGGGATGAAGACATTCTCGTTCGAGGTGATCTCAATGGTGTACCGGGCCAGGAATTCGGCCTTAGTCGCCAGGGAGAACTTGCCCTCATCCCGCTGATCGACAGTGACGGACATTATTCGGCTTCTTCCTCATAGGGCTCGCCGACGATCTCTTCATACTCGGCGGCGGTGATCCATTCCTTGTCCACAGCGTCATGCACCATGCGCTTGGACCACAGGCCCTTATCGTAGTATTTCTTCACCAGAGCAAACTTCTTACTCCGCATCGTTCATGTCCTCCTCTTCGTCGTCGAGATCAGACAGGTCGATGTCCGCCATCATGGCGATGTAGTCCAGTTTGGCGGCCTGCTTCTCCTGTTCATTCGCCTGATCGCTGATTTCCATGCCGGCCACCTCAAGCTGCTGCTTTTCGGCGATGCCCATGGTATTCTTCTGATACTGCATAATGTGAAACCTCCATTTTGAAGTTTAGAAAGGATTCCGGGCGGTGCCTGTAAGGCGGGCGTTCCGCCCGGATGGTAGATTAACAGATGACGCAAACCGGGGCGAAACGAAACGCGTAGCTGGCGTAGAAGCTGCTGACATAGCCCGAAGAACCGACAAGCCACGTAAGATACGCATTGCCACGATTAGCACTCCGCAAACGCACGCCCTGCGCCGAATTGGCGTTGATGGCGGGAATCTTGAAGGCATCGTAGACGTTGGAAGATCCGGTGCCTGCGAACGTATTCAGCCCGAGCCGCTTGCGCCAATACTCGAAATAGTCGCCTTCGACATTGGCAAGCTGCGGATTTACATTCATCTGCTCCAGAGAGGGCAGGAAGAACGTATCGTAGGTGTCTTCTGTGGCATTGTCATACCCTTCCACAGTATTGAGGGCGGTTGTGACTTTGATGGGTTTGATGGCGGCAAGGAAGTCTTCGTCAAAGCCGGTCAGAAAGCCTTTCTTGGCATACTGATCCGGCCTGATGTCAAAGTCTGTCTGGCTCGCCCACCAGTTGTCGCCGGACTTGTTCAGATACTGCCTGAGAGCGGAAGTCTTCCAGCGGTTGCTGCCATAACCCACGCGCTGCATGCAGTTGAGGCCATCGGAACCGGGATTGTTCAGCGCCATGGTACCGAGATTGGTTCCGCTGTCCCCGCTGGTCACATCCACCGTTTCAATAGGGTTCGCAGCATCGGGCGTGACCCAGCTCTTTACCTTGAAGGCAGAAGTGGCAACATCGGGCAGACTCTCAAAGCCGCTCAGACGGCCGCCCGCGGGCACAGCCTGGGTCAGAGTAAACTGCCAGGTAGTTCCGCTGTTCGCGCCTTTGCTGCCCCAGGTTCCGCCAAAGGTCACATAGTAGGTTCCGGCAGCCAGACCCTCAGGACAGTTCATGAAGGCTTCCTGATGGCTGAACTGCACGCCGTAGACAGAGCACAGATGCATCTGAAGGAACATACCGGGAACCTGCTCACCGTCCTGAAGGGTCACGAGCTCATGATGCACGATGTCCCAGGCAATCTGGTAGGCCGTGCCGTCGGTATTGTGATTGGCGTCATCCATGTCCTTCCAGGGCATGATGATCTGATCGCCAATCGGGAACATTTTCTGGTTGCGCTCCACATCATTGCCGCGGATGATGCTCGCGATCTTCGACATGGACTCATAGGCTTCCTGGCGAGCGCCCTCGGCGATCATCGCCAGGTAACCATTTTGACGGGAAATCTCCTCCTCGATCATCGCGCCCGTTTCGTCAAGAACGGGAGGAGTATTCGTGATACTCATTTAATTCCTCCTTTTCTGATGACCCATTGGCGCTTCGCGCCGGATGGGATGATTAACAGATGACACAAACCGGGGCGAAACGATACGCGTAGCTGGCGCTGGAGCCGTTGACATAGCCCGAAGAATCGACAATCCACGTACCATACGCATGGCCACGATAAGCACTCCGCAAACGCACGCCCTGCGCCGAATTGGCGTTGATGGCGGGAATCTTGAAGGCATCGTAGACGTTGGAAGATCCGGTGCCGGCGTATCCGGTAAGATTGAGCCGGCGCTTCCAGTATTCAAACACATCGCCTTCCACATTCGCCAACTGCGGATTTACATTCATCTGCTGCAAAGAGGGCAGGAAGAAGGTATCGAAGGTATCTTCGGTGGTGTCAGCATATCCTTCCACGGTATTCAGCGCAGTCGTCACCTTAACAGGCTTGATCGCAGCCAGGAAGGAAGGATCAAAGCCAGTCATGAAGCCCTTCTTGCTGTACTGATCAGGAACAATGTCAAAGTCCTCCTGACTGGCCCACCAGTTGTCTCCGGACTTGTTCAGATACTGACGGATCGCGCTGGTCTTCCAGCGGTTGCTGCCATACTGCATCCGGGATACGATGTTCAGTCCGGAACTTCCGGTCGTGCCGAGTTCTGTTCCAGAAGAGGATTCAACGATTGTCGCCGTCACAGTCTCGATGGGAGACGTTCCGCCTTTCGCATAAGTGGACACGGACCTGTCGGTCGTCATATAGATTCGGCCATTGGCGGGTACGGCCTGCGTGGTCGTAAACTCCAGGATGGAATTCGCCGGGATCGTATCGTACTTGACGTTCAGCGTGAAATAATACGTTCCTGCGGGAAGTGCTTCATTGCAGACGAAAAATGCCTGCTGATGGCTGAACTGCACGCCGTAGGCAGAGCACAGATGCATCTGAAGGAACATGCCGGGAACGATCCGTCCGTCTTGCAGCGTTACTTCGCCGTGATGCACGATATCCCAGGCGACTTCATAAGCCGTCTGATCGGTATTATGGTTGGCGTCGTCCATGTCCTTCCAGGGCATGATGATCTGATCGCCGACCGGGAATTTCTTGGCATTGTCGGCTACCGTCCCAGCCCGCACGATGCTGGCGATCTGTGCCATGCTCGTGTAAATATCGGAACGCTTGCCTTCTGCCAGAATAGCGAGAAAGTTCGTGGTATCCTTCATCTTTCCAAGAACTTTCAGCGCCTGAGCATTCGTTAGAATTGGTTCATTGGTCGTAGCCATCGATTCTAACTCCTTTCAACTTGCACACAGAGCTTCCCATTCACCATGATCAGCCCTGTTTCTTCAAACTGTTCAATAGATTCCGCGGCCTGCTCGACGGTCTCTGCGGCTGCTTCGGCTCTTGCGGCGGCAGCAGTACAGTCTCCGACAGCGGTATCCGGAATCGACTTGGCAATGGCGAGAGCCGCGCCCAGGGTCGTTACATCCATAAGCCATAGCCCTCCTTACATCATGGAAACCCACTCACCGGCGGCATTCAGCTGCCACATGGCCTTGAAC
Source organism: Clostridia bacterium (assembly GCA_017541205.1). Lineage (GTDB taxonomy): Bacteria > Bacillota > Clostridia > Christensenellales > Aristaeellaceae > RUG563. The sequence continues at coordinate 29,440 of JAFXZO010000083.1, forward strand.
CCAGCGGTATAGGCCACGGTTCCGGGAGTATAGATTTCAGTCAGTTCTTCCAGATCGTCCGCGGAAGTCACCATCACCGAAGGCGCGTTGGCGCCGCGGTTCAGCGTGCCGTCCTGGACATAGTCTGTCTCGCCACTGGTCTGCTGACGGCCGATAATGTTGATCCCATAGGGATTGGCGTTTACGACTTCCATTTGTTCGTTACCTCCTGACATATAGTGTTGAATTGTAGGCGGCATAGATTATTTTTTCATCGTCAGCCACCTCCTCAGATCATTCGGACCCAGGTCTCATTGGCATCCAGCTGCCACATGCGGGACATGGTTTGGTTGAAAGCAAAGGAACCAGGGTTGCAGATGTGCGCCAGATCGGCCAATTCTGTTTCGTCGTTCATTAGAATTGTCGATGCGTTAGCGCCCCGATAGAGAATGCCGTCCTTGACGTAATCGATCTCACCGGTAATCTGCTGACGGCTGATATCCTCTCCAAGCGCCCAAATGAGAATATTGAGAATATCATTTGGCATCGGAAACAACGACCCGCCGTCCGCATAGATCAGATCCTCAAGCGCCTTCATCCGCGCCTCACTAAGCTTCGTGGAATCGAATTCAAGTTTGGCGGTCGGTTTGTGGCCGATGATCTGAGTGGGCGTTCCCTCCATATCCCAGTTAAAAAGCTGAGCTTCAGGAGAATCATTCACCGTATCGTGGCTTTTCTCAGTAGGAGACGCGGTAAGCCCATAGGCAACATGCAGCTTATAGCCTTTAGTTTCCATGTTGGCGTCACCGATTTCTGTTCTCCAGCACAGGCCGAACTTTCTTCTTTCCTGCTGAGAAATATACATGCCGGGAGTTGGCTGAGCAGATCCGTCGCATTCCGAGAATTCATCCGGATAGGTATAGGCCTCGATACTCGCTTTGTATTCTTCCGTACCCTGAATGTCAGCGTAATGAATACTGTCTGCAAATATCTTCGTGACTTCCGCGCCTTCGGGACTGTCAGTGATGTTCACCAATCCGTTCCAGAATACGCCATGTTCGTAAGTTCCATCTTTCTTCATCAGAAAGAGTAAACCTTTAGAGACACCATATTCGTAAAGGCGTTTTTCAGGTTCATCCCATGTGATGGGAGCAGGCGGTTTTTGAGCCGCTTGTGCTACAATATTGAGAACATCTTGCGGGCTGACTTCTCCACGAAGAATTCCCTGTAGCAAATTGGCGAGGTTTGGGATGGCCAAATATCATTACCCCCCCCCACGTTATTCAATTTCGTTCCACTTTTACGCACAACCTGCCATCCACATATGATAAACCGAGATCAGAGAAAGCCTGTGTTACGTCGGTTGCCGCCGAATTTGCCGCCGAAGCGGCGTTGTTAGCCGCCGTAGTGGCGGTGTTGGCGTTCGTCGTCGCCGTTTGGGCGGCGGTTGCCTTTTGATCGGCAAGGGCTGCTTTCTGATCTGCCAGTGCGGCTTTGGTGTTAGCATTGTCAGCCGCTGTATTCGCAGTCGAAGCGGCGTTGTTAGCCGCCGTAGTGGCGGTGTTGGCGTTCGTCGTCGCCGTTTGGGCGGCGGTTGCCTTGGTATTGGCATTGGTTGCCGCCGAATTTGCCGCCGAAGCAGCGTTGTTGGCCGCGGTAGTGGCGGTGTTGGCGTTCGTAGCGGCAGTATTGGCCGCACTGGCCTTGGTATTGGCGTTTGACGCGGCGGTGTTCGCGGCTGTCGTAGATGCGTCGCACAATGTCTTCGCGGTACTGACATCGGTGTAGCACTGCTCGATGGCATCGTGAATAGCCTGCCGAACGTCTCTTCCGTATACCGCGCTGAGAATCTGAGCCAGAAGATACGAGATTCTACTCATTCTCTCTCACCACCTTCACGCAGAGTACGCCGTCAACCAGGGACAGGCCCAGCGCGTTAAACATGGCTTGAATCGTTGCGGGAAGCCCCTCCAGATAATCGTCCATATCGGACTTGGTCTGGTTGATTTCCAGCACCGCTTCAGCGCAGTCGTCCACAGCGTCTGAAGCCGCTTGATTGCAGCTCGCCGCGGCGGCGTTGGCGCTTACGGTCGCCGCTTCGCAAGCGGTCTTGGCCGTATTCGCATTCGTCGCGGCGGTGGTAGCTGATCCGGCGGCGTTATTGGCCGTTGTTGCGGCTGTAGAAGCAGTGTTTGCCGCAGTGTTTGCCGCGGTTGCGGCAGCGGTTGCATTCGCTGTTGCCGTGTCCGCGTTGGTTTTTGCGGCATTGGCAGCAGCGGCTGCCGTATTGGCAGCGGTCGTCGCCGCGTCAGCGTTCAGCTTCGCCTGATTGGCTGCTGCGGTCGCCGTATTCGCCGCTGTCGTGGCATCAGCAGCGTTCGTTGTTGCCGTATTCGCATTGCTGGTGGCCGTAGTCGCGGCGTTCGTTGCCGCTTCACAAGCGGTCTTGGCCGTATTCGCATTCGTTGCTGCGGTAGTAGCCGCGGTCGCGGCAGCTTCCGCGTCGTCAGCGGCGTCGCTGGCTTCCGCTGCGGCGGTGTTCGCTGCTGTAGCGGCGCTTGTGGCGGAACTGGCTGCCGAATTTGCCGCTGCCGTAGCCAGATCCGCGTTGTTCTTAGCGGTCACGGCATTGGATGCCGCGGTTGTGGCGGATGCCGCGGCAGAGGTGGCATTATCAGCCGCCGTCTGCGCTGCGGTCGCCTTCTGGTTTGCCAGCGCGGCTTTCGCGTCCGCATTGTTCGCCGCCGTTGTCGCTGTGGCAGCTGCGGTAGTTGCGCTGTAAGCGGCAGTATTCGCAGCGTCGGCAGCGGTATTGGCGGAAGATGCGGCGCTTGTTGCAGCCGTGGCAGCATTATTGGCCGAAGTCGCGGCCGCCGTTGCTACGGAGCTTGCGGCGTTCGCGCCGATTGTGGCCGTATTGGCATCGGAAGCGGCTTCCGCGCAGTTATCTGCGGCCGTCTGCGCCGCGGTCGCCTTCTGGTTTGCCAGGTTTGCCTTGGTATTCGCGTTATCTGCTGCCGTATTGGCGGCTGATGCGGCGGAATTGGCGCTGGACGCAGCGGCTGTCGCGGCGTCCTTGGCCGCATTGGCATTGGTTGTAGCCGTTTGGGCTGCGGTCGCCTTGTTAATCGGTCGTTCCACCACTTCCGTACATTTCACGCCCGCCTGCTTAATCAGCTTCGCGTCCTTGACCAAATCCTTCGGGTATCCGCTCAGGTAATAGATCGTTGCCATAAAGACACCTCCATTAGTTTTTGATTCCCATAATAGAAAGTGTTTTCTCCGCG
>JAFXZO010000084.1 GCA_017541205.1 Clostridia bacterium
GTCTTTATACGAAATAATAGGTGTCCCCCCGCTTGCGGATGGAGGCCGCCTCAAAATACGCGTGGCCCTCAAAGCCCGTTCCCGCTTCGTATTCGCAGCCGGGCACAACGATCCTTGTTTCCTCTTCGATCGTCACCATGTCCGGCCCGAGCACCGTGCACATGGCCCCGTGGCGGCTCTTGTCGCCGCGGCCGCAGAAGCCGGTATAGAGGAAGGTCCTGTCCCCTTCGGTGAGCACGCCGGGGTCAAACTGCGGTTCATCCCCGGGCCTCTCGCCCAGACGCCTGCCCGCCTTGTCGTGCACATAGCCCAGGAATTGGAAGCGGCCCGCCGGGCTGTCGCACACCGCGACGGATACGAAGCCCACCTTGTCATAGACGTAATAGAGATAATACCGGCCGTCCGGCCCCTGCGTCACATCCGGGGCGTAGAGGCACATTTTGCCCTCCGCGTTCACCGGATCGCCGTCCCGGGGGAAGGTGACGCCCTCGCAGCGCCAATCGCCCAGATCATCCACCGGGGCGGACCAGCCCATGTAATCCCCCAGGCAGAACACATGGCCGTTGAACAAATCGTGGGAGCCGTAGACATACACCCTGTCGCCAAACACGTAGGGTTCGCCGTCCGGGATATATTCCCAGGAGGGCAGATAGGGGTTCACAGCCTGTCGTTTCATTCGCTCGTCTGTCCTTTCAGATATTTTTCCACCAGGAATTTTTTCAGGTCGTTGGCCGGGCAGTATTGCGGCGCGGCGGTATCGCCAAAGTTCATGCGGATCTCCCGGCTTGTTTCAAAGCGCGGCCAGGCGGGCAGCGTTTCGCCCTGGGAATCCGCTCCGTTGGGATCGCCCGTTTTGATGAAATTGCACCAGTAATCGCACATCTGCCGGGCCAGATCGTAATGCTTGCCTTTGAAGGGCCGCCAGCATTTGGCCAGCGTTTCAAAGAAGAACCACAGATCGACGGAATGGAAGGTGCCGGGGTTATCCCAGCCCGGGATCTCGGGATCGAACTGGTAATAGTACAGCGGCAGGTTTTCGCCGCGCGCTTCCTGATAACGGGCGGCGGCGCGGACGGCAAATTCGATGGCGTTGATGTTCCCTTCGCGCCGAATGGATCCCTCCGAAGCGGGATGCGTAAAGAAGGAAAGGAAGGCTTCCGCATCTTCGCCGAACGCTTCCCGGGCAAACGCTTTCAGGCTTTCTTCGTCCTTGGCGTTGGGGAAAACGGCAAATTCGCCGCTGGTGTGCCCAAGCAGCACGGGGATCGGCAGGCGGTTTTCGTCCATGAACCATTCCTGGCTGTTCCGGAAGGAAAACACGCCGTCCAGCGCTTCGCCGAACGCGATATGCAGCCCGCTCACCCGGTCGAACGCGAGCGCCTTGTCGCGCAGCGTCACCGCGTCGATGCGGCGCGCTTCCGCAAGGCTCTTGACGCCGAGGAAATCAAAGAACCGCTTGCCGATCTCCTCAGCCTCCCGCATGGTGAAGGTCAGGCCGAAGCGGGAGGGATAGGGCGGCGCGAAGGAACCGCTCTGGATGATGGCGCGCCGGATCAGGCCCCGGTTTTCCGGGCAGGTGATTTGCGCGGATACGCTCATGCCGCCCGCGGACTGGCCGCCAACGGTGATGTTATCGGGGTCGCCGCCGAAAGCGGCAATGTTTCGCTTTACCCAGCGGGTGGCCGCCTGCTGATCCAGGAAGCCGAAGTTCGCCGGCGCGTCCGGCGATTCTTTGGTGATTTCCGGGTGGCAGAGGAAGCCGAACACGTTCACGCGGTAATTGACCGTGACCACCACGATGCCGCGCCGGGCGATGCGCTCGCCGTCAAATTCCATTTCGGCGCTGTAGCCGACCTGCAAACCGCCGCCAAAATACCACACCAGCACGGGCATATCCTTCCTGGCGTCCGCCGGGGCCCAGATGTTGAGGGTCAGGCAGTCTTCGCCCATGGGGATCTCCCTGTCCACGTGCCATTCCCGGTCATAGAGGTTTTTGGGATCGGCGCTGATGGGGGCCTGCATGGGGATGGGCGAAAAGGCGTACGCCTCGAATTCGCCTTCCCAATCGGGACAGGGCTGCGGCGCGCGCCAGCGGTTTTCGCCCACGGGCGGGGCGGCGAAGGGGATGCCCTTATAGCTGGTGATGCGGGGATCAGCGGCGGGCAGGCCTTTCACCCAGCCGTTTTCCGTTTTGACTTTGCGGATCATGGTGTGTTCCTCCTTGCTGTATTATCATTGTTCATTTTTATTCTTTGCCGCGCTCCGGTTGAACAGGAGCAGCGCGATCACCAGGATCAGGGGAAAGACGCTGCCGGCCAGCATGCCGGATTGCAGGCGGTCCCCCGCCTGCTGGGTGACCTCGCCGACGAGGCTCGGGCCGAACGCGCCGCCAAGATCGCCCGCCATGGCGAGCAGCGCGAACATCGCCGTGCCGCCCCGGGGCAGCCTGGGCGAAATGATGCTGATGGTGCCCGGCCACATGATGCCCACCGAAAAACCGCACAGCACGCACCCGGCCAGGCCGAGCACGGGCGAAAAAGACAGGCTGGCCAGCAGATAGCAGCACAGGCACAGCGCGCCGGAGGCGATCATGAACGTGCGCAGATCCGTTTTGCCGCCGTATTTCGCGTAAAGCACGCGGCTGAAGCCCATCGTGATCGCGAACAGGCACGGGCCGGCCAGATCGCCCACCGTCTTGGAAAAGCCGAGCGCCGCCTCCGTAAACGCGCTCGCCCACTGCGCCATGGAAAGCTCCGACGCCCCGGCGCACACCATCAGCACGATCGCGATCCAGAAAAGCGGCGTTTTGAAAAGCTGCCCGATCGTCATGCCCTTGCCCTCTTCGGTCAAGCGCTCGATGGGACAGGCGGCGAAGTTGAAAAGATTAAAGAGAGGCACCATCGTCCACAGGCAGGTCAGCACCTTCCACCGTTCGACGCCGAAGAAGGAAAAAAACAGCGTCGATATCAGGATCACGCCCACCGAACCCCAGCAGTAGAAGGAATGCATCAGGCTCATGACCGCGTCCTTTTTTTCAAAGGGACAGGCTTCCACGATCGGGCTCGCCAGCACCTCGATCAGGCCGCTGCCGATGGCGTAGATCACCACGCAGACCATGATGCCGGCAAAAGGAGAAGCAAACAGATCCGGGATAAAGGCCAGGCCCGCAAGGCCAAGACCGCTGGCGATCTCCGCGGCCACCGCGCTTAGGCGGTACCCGATCCTGTCCACAAACTTGGCGCAGATCACGTCGATCAGCAGCTGCGTCAGAAAAAACGCCGTGGGGATCAAGGCGATCCGCCCGAGCGGGATCGCGTAATCCGTATGGAATTTGAGGAACAGCAGCGGAGCGAAATTGGCGCAGATCGCCTGGGTGATAATGCCCAGGTAGCAGGCAAGCAGGGTTTTCCGATAGTTTTTCTCCATGTTCCTTCCTTTGAAAAACGGCGGGAACCGCATAGATTCCCGCCAAAGATCATTCTTGCTTTAACGCGCTGTACACCGCCCAGAACGCATCCTTGTATTGAAGCTTCAGGTCCAGCAGACCGCCGTAGGGGCTGTTCAGGTTGTATACATAATTGCCCTTGGGCGCGTTGGTATCCGTAAGGCCCCAGATGGAAACGGCCTTGAGCGGCGTTTCGCCGTCCTTGTACAGATCCATGAACACGCGGAAAAGATCCGCATAGAACGCGGCGTGCTTGTCCGCCTGGGCCTTGTCGAAATTGCGCACCGCCATTTCGGTGATCTGCACCTCCAGTCCTTCCGCGGCGTAACGCAGGATCTCATCGCGGATCATGTCCAGATGGCTGTCCACCAGGCACCCTTCCTGCACGCCGTAGCCGCCGATATAGCCCTGCATGCCGATGCCGTCGCAAAGCTGGCGGAATTCGCCGTTATCATTCTGGGCGAAGGAATTCACTTCTCCGATCAGGGTGCGGATGGCCTGAGCCTTATCGGGAAAATAGGCGTTGTAATCGTTGTAGTAAAGCTTGATGTCCGCGCCGAGCTTTTCCACGGCGTTCCTGGCGTAGAAGAAGGCCCAGCTGACATAATCATCGCCCATGTATTCGCGGAACAGGTTTACGCTGCCGCTGCGCAGGGTGCGAAGATGCCTGGGATCGCCCTGGGCGTATTCGTTTTCGCCGTCGGCCACCGCCTCGTTCACCACGTCCCAGCAGTAGACGACGCCGGGGAATTTTTCTTCAAAATGCGTCACGACTTCGGTGATGTAATATTCCGTGCGGGCCTTGATGGTTTCCGCGTCGGCGTAATCCTTTTTGGCGTCATAGTCCACGCGGAAGAACCAATCGGTCATGTACGCGTCCCAAACCAGCACGTGGCCGCGCACGCCGATGCCGTTGTCCATGGCCCACTGCACCATCTGGTCCGCCATCGTGTAATTCATGGCGGGCATGCCGTCGGTGCGGGCTTTGGTGGCCCTTTCGTCCAGCAGGGTATAGGCCTTCATTTCGTTGGTGGTGGTGATGGAATTGAAATGGGTCTTCACCATTTCCAGATAATTTTTGTCCCGCATCTGGGAATAGGACAGCGGCGCGCCCAGCTTGAAGCCGTAATTCGCGGTCAGGGCGCACAGGCTTTCGGGCGCTTCCTCCGCCATCGCCATCGGCGCGCAGGCGCACAGCAGCGCCAGCGCCATGAACACAGCAGTCAGCTTTTTCATACGAAATCCATCCTCCTTGACATGTTCCGGCAAAGCGCCGGTTCTCCATTATTGTACATGATTTTCAAATCGTTTTCCACTTCATTTCACGCAAATAATCATGCATTTTTAGCTTTTTTGGCATTGTCCGGAATCATCATCCCGCCGTCTGAAGCTTTTTTTATTATGAAAAAAGGAAGCCTCGCTTCCCGGCGCGCGGCTTCCACGGGAATCGGAATGAACGCTTTATTGGTTGACCGGCACCGCCCTGCCCGTTTCAGAGGATTCCATGGCGGCGAAGACCGCGCGCATGGCGGTCAGCACGCTTTCGCCGGAAATACAGGGCTTGGCGGGATCGAGCAGGTGATCCACGAACAGGTCGATCACGCCGGACTTGGTCTGGTGATCGTTGGTTTGGATCGTGTCCACGTCAAAATACATCGTTTCGCCGCCGCGTTTTTGCAGCATAACGCTGTGGTCCGGATGCGCGTAGAGGGACAGCACGCCGTCGGCGCCGTAAATCACGGTGGAATTATCCTCCGCGCCGTAATCGGTCCAGGAGGCGGTCATGGTGCCCACGGCGCCGCCGCTCATGCGGAAGAAGCAAAAAGCGTTGTCATCCACGCTGATCAGGGAGCCGTCGGCAAATTTCTTGTCCAGGGTGCATACGGCCGCCCGGACCTCCACCACCGTCTGCCCGATCAGGAATTGGATCAGGTCGGTCTTATGGATGCCCAGATCCGCCATTGCGCCCATCGCGGCCCTGTTTTTATCGAAGAACCAGGTGCCCGCGCCCGGATCGACGCTCCAGGTTTCGGGGCCGCCGTGGCGGAACGCCGTGGAAAAGGTGATGACGCGGCCGATCTCCCCGTTTTCGATCAGCTCCTTTGCTTTCACGTGCGCCGCGGCCAGTCGCTGGTTCTGGCCGATCATGAGGGTTTTGCCGCTTTGCCGGGCGGCGGCGGCCATGCGTTCGCAATCGGCGAGCGTGGTCGCCATCGGCTTTTCGCACAGCACATGCTTGCCCGCGTTCAGCGCCGCGACCGCCATATCCGCGTGCGCGACGTTCGTCGAGCATACGCTCACCGCGTCAATGGACCGATCCCGCAGCATGGCTTCATACGAATCAAACGCCTTCGCGCCATACTGCTCCGCGAGCGCCCTTGCCCGCTCCAGGTTCAGATCGAACAAGCCCGCGATTTGGACGTCCGCCCGCTCCCGATACTCCGGCAGATGCCGCGTCTGGGCGATCCTCCCGCAGCCCGCGATTCCAACACGGATCATAAGCTTCCCCCTTCCTCAGCTTGCTTTTTCCTTCTTTTGCAGCAGCACGGCCACGATCACGATCAGGCCCTTGAACGCTTCGCGCAGGAACGGCGGAACGCCCACGAGGTTGAGCAGATTGTTCATCACGGCGATGATCAGCATGCCCAGCACCGTGCCGAGGATCGATCCCTTGCCGCCGCTCATGCTGGTGCCGCCGACGACCACGGCGGCGATGGCGTCCATTTCATAGCCGCTGCCCGCGTTGGCGTAGTCCATGCTGCCGATGCGTGCGATGTTGATGACCGCCGCGATGCTGACCAGGAAGCCCGACAGCACGTACACCAGGGCTTTGACCCTCTCCACATGCACGCCGGACAGGCGGGCCGCGCGCTCATTGGAGCCGACGGCGTACACGTGCCGGCCAAAGGACGTTTTTCGCGCGACGAGCATCAGGATCGCCGCGATCGCCAGCCAGTACAGGATCGGCAGGATGATTTCGCCGCCGATCTTGGTGTTCGCGATGGCGGTAAAATCCCGGGGCACCTTGACGCCCACGGTCTGCATGAAATGCTGGGTCACGCTGCGGCAGATCTTCATGGTGCCGAGCGTGGCGATAAAGGCGGGCAGCTTGCTGCGCGATATCAGCTCGCCGTTCACCAGGCCGATCAGCGCGCCCATCAAAAGCGCCGCGCCGATGCCGATGGCAAAGGCGGGAACGCCCTCGACGCCCATTTTGGTCAGGATGCCGTCGGCGTTGCCGTTGATCAGGATCATCATCACCGCGCCGACAGCCACCAGGGTGGAGCCCACGGCCAGGTCGATGCCGCCGGAAATGATCACGAACGTCATGCCCAGCGCCACGATCCCCACCGGCGCGTTATTGCGCAGGATGTTGATCCAGTTTTTCCCCCAGCTGCTGAACCAATCGCCGAAGGAAGGATAATCAAAGCCCAGCGCGATGGTCTGCGCAATAATCATGATGAGCAGCACCAGGCCGGTGGAATACAGCGCGTTTTTCTGCCATTTTTCCTTAAAGCTCTCTCCGATAGGCGCGTTCTTCACCGCAGTTTCAGACATATCGCTCTTCCTCCCGTCAGCCGCCTGTGGCCAGGCGCATGATGTTCTGTTCGTTCATGGTGCAGCCGAATACCTCGGAAACGACGTCCCCATGGTACATGACCAGGGCCCTGTCGCATACGCGGATGATTTCCTGGGCCTCGTTGCTCAGCACCACCACCGCCACGCCGCGTTTGGCCAATCGCAGGATAATATCGTAGATTTCTTCCTTCGCGCCCACGTCCACGCCCTGGGTCGGGTTGTCCAGGATCAGGATCTTGGGCTCGGTCATCAGCCATTTGGCCAAGACCACCTTCTGCTGGTTGCCGCCGGACAGGCTGGAGATCGGGTCGGAGGGATCGCCCATTTTGATGAGCAGTTCCTTTTTCTGCTTATCAAAGCTTTCCAATTGCTTTTTTCTGCTGATGAGCCCCAGCCGTTTGCATTTTTTGTAGCGTACGATCGTTCCGTTGTCCAGGATGTCCATATCCTTGATGATGGCGTTTTCCTTGCGGTTCCGGGGCAGATATCCGATGCCCAGGCGCAGCGCGTGGCGGATGGATTTGATCTGCACCGGCCTCGCCTCCAGCACCACCCGGCCCCTGTACCCGTTCAGATCGCCGAACACCGCGCGGAACAGTTCGCTCCGGCCGTCCCCAAGCAGCCCGGTCACGCCCAGCACCTCTCCGAAATGCACGGACAGGCTGACGTTCCTGAAATACGGCTCCAGCGTCAGCTTTTCCAGGCGCAGCGCCTCTTCGCCAATCGCGTCGATCCTGCCCAGCGGCGCGGTGCGCACGTCGTGCCCCACCATATCGCGGGAAAGCTGCGCGATGGAGGTATCCTTCACTTCGCCGCTGGAAACCAGCACCCCGTCCCGCAGCACCGCGTAGGTATCGCAGATCTCCATCACCTCGCGCAGCTTATGGGAAATGAAAATAATGCCCACGTCCTGCTTTTTCAGGGTGCGCAGCATATCAAAAACGCGCTCGATCTCCGGATCGGTCAAAGAGGTGGTCGGCTCGTCCATAATGATGATGGACGCCTTCATCATCAGCGCGCGGGAGATTTCCACGATCTGCTTATAGCTCGCGTCCAGGGCGGAAACAGGGGTTTCCGGGGCGATTTCGATGCCGAGCTGGGAGAACAAAGCCCTCGTTTCTTCCAGCTCGCCCTGGTGGTCGATGAAGCCCAGCTTTCTTTTTTCCCGGCCGATGAACATGTTTTCATACACCGGCAAATCGTTGATCAGGTTCAGTTCCTGATGGATGAACGCGATGCCCGCGTCCAGGGACTGGGCGGGAGAATGGAACGCGTGCTTTTTCCCGTCCAGCAGGATCGTCCCCTGATCGGGCCGGATCACGCCGCCAAGGATATTCATCAAGGTGGATTTGCCCGCGCCGTTTTCGCCGAGCAAAGCGCAGATCTCCCCGCCCTTGACGGAAAAATCCACGTTCCTGAGCACATCGTTCGCCCCGAAGGATTTCACGATCCCGTTCATGGATACGTTCATTTCTTCACATCCTTAAAAGAAATGATTCAAGCAAGGGCCGTGGTTGTTCCACGGCCCTTGCGCTATGCGGTTCAGGATCAATAGATGGTGTTGCTGGGATCGAGATATTCTTCTACGTTGGAAGCGTCCACGATCTGGGAGGGGATCACGGTGACGGCCTGCACGTCTTCGCCGGCCAGCTTGGCCAGGGCCACGTCGAGGCAGTCGCGGATCATCAGGGGGCTGTACAGGGAGGAGCTGACGGCGATATCCTTGTTTTCGGCGATCAGCCCGAAGTATTCCTGGCAGCCGCCGCCGCCGGTGATGGCCTTGATGTCGGTGCGGCCCGCGTCCGCGATGGCCTGCAGCACGCCGATGGAGGTTTCGTCATCCAGGCTGTACACGGCGTCGATCTGGGGATTGGCGGCCAGGATGTCCGCAAAGTCCTTCAGGCCGTCTTCACGGGTGAACTTGGTGGCGTATTCGATCACCTTGAGGTTCGGGGCGATTTCGGCGACGGTCTCGTTAAAGCCGGCCATGCGCAATTCGGAAACGGAGCCGCTGGTGGGCACGGGCAGGGCGATGACGGTGGCTTCCGGGCCAACCTTGTCCACGATGAACTTGGCGCCCGCGACGCCCATGGACTTGTTGTCGCCGGTGACCTTCAGGATGCCCTCGGCGTCGATATCCATATCAAACGCGACGACGACCAGGCCCTGGTCGATGGCGTTCTGCACGGGCAGCTCCATGCCGGTCCACTGCGGCGCGATCACCAGCGCCTGCGCGCCCCACTGGATCGCTTCGTCGATCTGGGCGGTCATTTCTTCGGCGTTGCTGGAGGTGGTCAGGCGGTATTCGATCTTGCCGGCCGCTTCCAGCTCCTTGGCGTAGGCGTCCGCCTGATACGTGATGCCGCCGACCCAGCCGTGCGTCACGGCGGGCACCAGAATAGCCACCTTGGCCGGCGCGCCGTCCGCAAACGCGGGCGCCATTGCCAGGCACATCATCAGGGCCAGAGCCAGAGCGAGAATCTTCTTCATGAAACAATTCCTCCTTACCAAAATATGAAATTGACTCCGTGAAAGCGCGCTCCCTTTTCGTGCGAAATCTTATTCTGTTGGGCAGCGCCGCTTTCCATCTATCTTAATGATAATACACCTGCCCGCCCGTGTCAATGATCTTTGAAAGATTTTTCTGCTTGCTTTTTTTCTTTTCCCGGCGCATGCTAAAGGCGAACCAAACGGCGCGCTCCGTCGTCTAACAGGGTGAAAGGAGGGAGGCAGAATGCAAAAGGACGCGTTTTTGTCCTGCGCCATGGAGCAGGAAAGGACGCTGTACCGGGTAGCGAAAACCATGCTGCGTTCCGACGCCGACTGCGCGGACGCGGTACAGGAGGCGCTGCTCCGAGGGATCAAAGGGGCCCCGATGATCCGCAGCGAGCAATACGCCAAAACCTGGCTCACCCGCATTCTCATCAACGTTTGCCGCGACCTTCTCAGAAAACAGTCCCGCAACCGGACGGCGGAGCTGAGCGAGCTTTACCCCGCGCCGGACGATACCGAACAAAGGGAATTATACGACGCGCTGCGCGCATTGGATGAAAAGCTGCGCCTGCCGCTGACGCTGCATTATCTGGAGGGCTTTTCCATCCGGGAAATCGCCAGGATGCTGCGCGTGCCGGAGGGCACGGTGAAGCGCAGGCTCTTTGAGGCGCGCAAGGAAATGCGGGAAACGCTGACCGAGGAGGCGATCTGAATGGAAGAAAAAAATTTGCAGAAAAAGCTGGAGCGGGCCTTCCCCGACGTTCCTAAGGTTTTTCACGATCGGCTTTGGGAAACGGCCGAAGCGCTCCGGCGGGAGGATCAAAAAATGAAAAGCAGAAAAATCATGCGCTTCGCCCTCACGTGCCTCCTGATCCTGTCTTTGACCGGCGGGGCCCTGGCGGCGGCGAAGCATTACGGCGTGCTCAACTTCAATTCCGGCTGGGACGACAGCCATTATTTCACCCTGCCCGGCGCGGAGGACATGATCCGGTACGATCTGGCGAAGGCGCGGACCGGCGAGCTCCTTTGGACGGTGAAGGAGGCGGCTTACGACGGGCGCGTGCTGCGCATCCTGTACGCGGTGCAATATACCGGCGCTTCCGTTGCCTGGACGGGCGGGGACGCCTACAGCGAATACCAGGATCTGCTCCTGAGCCACGGCGTATCCCTGCAATGCGACGGCACCGGCGAAATCTTCGTTAATTCCCGGGCCGTGAACCTGGAAACGGTCGACGCGTGCTTTGGCGAAGCGGCGGGCGAAATCGAATGCTGGGTTGACTGCCGCCTGGAGGGCGGCGGCGAAAAAATGCGTCCCGAAGGAGAAATCGCCGTCTCCATGCCGTTCCGTTTTCGGGATGACGCAGTCCGGGGCAATTCCGACGCAGACGCGCTGGCCTTTACGATGAACGTCGGCGACGCGGCCGGCAAATATGCCCTCCGCCTGCCAGCCCCCTGCGCGCTTGACACCGGCGCTGTGGTGGAAATCACCGATCTGCATTTTTCGCCCGTCACCGTGTTCATCGACGGGATCATCCATCTGCCCGGTGAGCGGACGAAGGATAAGCCCGAGGAGATAGAAAAATACTGGGACTGGGTGGCCTCCATCCCCGAATACGCGGCGCTGTTTGACCTGCGCCTTGAGAACGCGGACGGCGAAACGCTCGGCGAATCCACCGGCGGCTATACCGGCGACCAGGTGAACGAGGACGGCAGCCTGGATCTCCTGTTCCGCTACGAAGGCACGCCGAGCGAAAAATACACCGAAACCAATTACCTCCGCTTCGGCGATTGGCGGGTCCCGATCAAGCTGGAGTATCAGCAATAACCCCCGTCCCGCAAATACTGTCCGTCGGGAAAACCCTTTACAAAAACCGTCTGCCTGTGCTATCATGCAGACGGTTTTTCCGGTCTGATTAAAGAAAGGCAAAGCGGGGTATTCTTTCATGGATTCCATCACCACGACCCTGGACGCCGTATGCCTGGCCAGCCAGCTGATCCTGGAAAGCGGCGGGGAAACCTACCGCGCGGAGGAAACGGTGGAAAGGATGTGCCAGGGCCTGGGCGTAAAGCACGTGGACGTGCTGGCGCTGCCGACGGGGCTGATGCTGACGCTGACGCTGGACGCGGAGGACAATACCATCAGCCGCATCGTGCGCGTGCACACCCGTTCGATCGACCTGAACCGCGTGGACAAATGCAACGATATTTCCCGCCGGGTGGCCTCGGGCAGCATGAGCGCCGAGGAAGCGCTCCGCGCGCTCAAGGAAATCAAAGGCCCGAAAAAGGAAAAGCGGCTTTTGCTCATCGCGGCCAGCGCCTTGTCCGCGGCCAGCTTTACCATGATGCTCGGCGGCGTTTGGGTGGATTTTTTCGTTTCGTTTTTTTGCGGCGCGCTGGTGCAGCTGGTGCTTCCGCCGCTTTCCCATCTGCGCGTTCCGCCCCTGATTTCGAGCATGATCGCCGGCGCGCTGACCACGCTGATGGCGCTATTTGGCACCCTGGCGCTCCCCGGCGTGACCATTGAGCCCGTCATCAGCGGGGCGATCATGCCGCTGCTGCCCGGCCTGGCCGTCACCAACGCCATGCGCGATACCATCCGGGGCGATCTGGTGTCCGGCGGGGCCAGGATCATGGAGGCGATCTTATCCGTGATGATGCTGGCGGCGGGCATCGGGCTGATGCTGAGCATTTGGGGAGGTGTGCGCGCATGAGCTGGTGGGTGCAGCTGATCGCCTGCGGCGTCGCCGCGGCAAGCTTCTCGGTCCTGATGCATCAGCCATGGAAAACGATCCCCGTCACCTCGCTGATCGGCATCGCGGGGTACAGCGTGTTCCTGCTGCTCGGCAGCTCCACGATGGGGTTTTTCCTGGCGTCGCTGCTCATCGGGGTGCTCTGCGAAATCTGCGCGCGCCTGATGAAGCGGGCGGCCACGCTGTTTGTGACCGGGGCCATCATCCCCCTGGTGCCCGGCATCGGGCTGTATAATACCATGCTGTACGTGGTCGAGGGGAATTACGAAAGAGCGGTGAGCGTCGGCGCGGCCACGCTGCTGGGCATCTGCGGCATCGCGCTCGCCATCACCATGTCGTCCGTCATTTTTACCGCGTTCCATCCCAAGCGCCAAAAAGAGGCTCCCCATGAAGAGTGAGCCTGCGCGCACGTGGATCGCGGCGCCGGAGACGCTCAAAATCGAAGCGCTGCTCGGCGGCCGGCCGGAATTTATGATCCTGGGCGGCGATGCGGACGGGCGCGGCGCCGCGCGAAGCGTCCTCGCCGCGCAGCCGGACTTCCTCATCCTGGAGGATACCCTGCGCTCGGCGGACGGGTACTGGGTGCTGGATCAACTGCGGCAAAGCGCGGTCTGCCCGCCCAGGGTGTTGTTTCTGTGCGCGTGCGGCGAAAGCGCATGGACGGATCTGGCTGCCCGGAAAGGCGCGGACGCCGTGCTGTCAAAGGCTTGCGCGCCCGCCGATTTTCTGCGTTCCGCCCTGGAAACGGTCTCCCTGCCCCTGCCGCGCCTTTCTGCGCCCATGGAAGCGGAACGGCTGAAAATCGCCGAAGCGCTGATCGACGAGCTGGGCGTGCGCGATCGTTTTCTGGGCAGGCGGGACATGATCTGCGCCTGCGCGGCCCTTGCCTGCGCGCCTTGGATGCAGAGCAGCCTGTCCATCCGCCTGTACCCCTATGTGGCGGGCCAAAGAGGCGCGTCGCCCCGGGCAGTGGAAAAAGCCATCCGCACCGCGGTGGAGGATACCTGGCTTCGGGGCGACCTGAAAGCCATCGGACGCCTGTTCGGCTTCAGCGTGGACGCCGAACGCGGCAAACCGACGAACGCGGAGTTCCTGGCCATGATCGCCCAGCACGTGCGCACCGAAACGCAAAAGCGCCTCGATCAGATCCATGATCCCGCCTGACGAAAAAGCAGGAGCCGCCGCTGCGGCTCCTGCCTTTTCTGATAAGTTATTACCTCGCCGTGCGCTTGTTGAACAGCACGTTGATGATGATGCCCAGGATCAGGCCGGTGGCGATGGAGGACACGGTGACCGCGCCGAAGTTGAGCGTCAGGCCGCCGATGCCGGGCACCAGGATGGCCGCGACCACGAACAGGTTGCGGTTGTCGTTCAGGTCCACGGGCTGCAGCATCTTGAGGCCGCTGACCGCGATGAAGCCGTACAGGGCGATGCACACGCCGCCCACGATGCAGCTGGGGATGGAATTGACGAAGCAGACGAAGGGATCAA
>JAFXZO010000085.1 GCA_017541205.1 Clostridia bacterium
ATCCGGGATAAACTTGGTTTCGCCCTTCTTCACCGCTTCGAGGGCGGGCTTGGCCAGGGGCTCCATCCTGACGAACCACGGCTTGCTCATCATCGGCTCGATCACGGTATGGCAGCGGGAGCAGGTGCCCACCTCATGCTTGAGCGGCTCGATTTCCTTGAGCAGGCCCAGCGCCGTCAGGTCTTCCACGATGGCCTTGCGGGCCTCGTCGGTGGTCATGCCGGCGTATTTGCCGCAGTCCAGCACCTCGGGCTCGTTCACGCTGGCCTTGCCGGAAGAAAAGATCGCGTCGGCCTCGGCCTTGTCCTTTGCGCCGGTCATATGCCCGTCGTAGGTGAACACGCGCACGATGGGCAGGTTATGCCGCTGGCCCACCTCAAAGTCGTTGGGGTCATGGGCGGGGGTGATCTTCACCACGCCCGTGCCCTTTTCCATGTCCGCGTGCTCGTCGCACACGATGGGGATCTCCTTGTTGACGAGGGGCAGGATCACGTGGCAGCCGTGCAGGTGCGCGTAGCGCGGGTCGTTGGGGTTGATGGCCACGGCGGTATCGCCCAGCATGGTTTCAGGGCGCGTGGTGGCCAGCTCCAGCTTTTCGCCCGTTTCCTTCACGGGGTACAGGATGTGCCAGAAATTGCCGTCTTTTTCGGCATATTCCACTTCGGCGTCGGAGATGGCGGTCATATCGTGGGTGCACCAGTTGACGAGCCGGTACCCGCGGTAGATGAGGCCCTTTTCGTACAGCCGCACGAACACCTCGCGCACGGCCCTGGAGCAGCCCTCGTCCATGGTGAAGCGTTCACGGCTCCAATCGCAGGAGGCGCCCATCCTGCGCAATTGGCGGGTGATCCTGCCGCCGTATTCGCGCTTCCAGGCCCAGGCGTGCTCCAGGAACCCTTCGCGGCCCAGCTTTTCCTTGGTCAGCCCCTCGGCGCGCAGCTTTTCCACCACCCTCACCTCGGTGGCGATGGAGGCGTGGTCGGTGCCGGGCAGCCAGAGGGTGGGATCGCCCTTCATGCGGTGATAGCGGATCAGGGCGTCCTGGAGCGTCGCGTCCATGGCGTGGCCCATGTGGAGCTGGCCCGTCACGTTGGGCGGCGGCATCACGATGGTGAAGGGGCGCTTGCTTCGATCGATCCGCGGCAGAAAAGCGCCGCTGTTTTCCCATTTTTCGTAAGTTTCCTTTTCGATGGCCTGCGGATTATAGGTTTTTTCCATATTGAATTCTTCGGGCATGGTTACGCCTCCTTTTGATGATGCGCAATGAATCGTTCTAAAACACAACGGGCCAACCCTTCCCGAAGGACGGATCGACCCGTGGTACCACCTTGCATTTACGGCAGCCGAACGCCGCCGCCTCTGGGGCGCTGTATCGCGCGCCGCGCGGGCGGACTACTCTCTCTTCATCCGCCGCTCTCCCGGACGACCTTCCGCTTCGCTGCCCCGGCGGCCTTTCAGCCGGTGAACCGCCTCTCTTTGGGGGTGCTTTGAAACGTACTCCTTCCGTTCTTTGAGCAAGGCACTATTGACTTCTTACGAAAAAATGCCTGCGAAGGCATTTCCCCGGTCAAAGAAAAACTTACGCGTTTTTCTTTTCTTCGTCCATCACGATGACCTGCTTGCCATCGTAGTAGCCGCAATGCTTGCATACGCGATGGGCCAGCTTCATCTTGTGGCACTGGGAGCATTCCACGATCGCGGGCGCGGTCAGCTTCCAATTGGCACGGCGGGAACGGCCGCGGGCCTTGGATACTTTTCCTTTGGGCAGAGCCATAATTACACCTCCTGATCCTTTGTCAGCAATTGCTGCAATGCCGAAAAAGGATGCTGGTCGGGCATGTCCTTCTGGCAAGCATGCGTGTCTTGGGTTTCTTCTGACGGCAGCCCGGCAAGCCCCGGGCAGTCATCGCCGCATTCAAAGCGAATGGGCAGATCCAGTACCGCCAGCGTCATCGCCAGGTGGGAAAGCTCGACCTTCGCGCCTTCATACGCCCATTCCGCTTCCTCGCCGGGGATCTCCTCCCCTTCGGGATAACAGCCCAAACGCACGAACGATTCGTCAAAGGGCACGTCCACCTGGTAATCCACCGCTTTGAGACATCCGGCGCAGCGGCCATGGGCCACCGCGGTCAGCCTTCCCCTGATGCGCAGACGCTCGTCCGTCACCGAAAAATGCCCGGTCAAAAGCACTTGGGAAAACGTGACCGCATCGCCGAAAATATCCTGCGGCGGGATCTCGTCACGATGCAGAAAGGGGATCTCCTCCCCCGGGGCGCGCAGCGCGGCCGTAATATCCAGCAGCAAGCACATCCCTCCAATCGTGACCGAATGCTATTATACCGTCTTTGAGGTGCCTTTGTCAATCTCTTTTTTTGAGATTTGAGGAGATTTAAGGACATTTGCCGACCTTATCCATCGCGCGAAGCGCATATCACGCCCCGAAGTGGCATATCGAACGCGTCAGCGTATATCGAAACGCTCCTGCGTTATC
Source organism: Clostridia bacterium (assembly GCA_017541205.1). Taxonomy (GTDB): domain Bacteria; phylum Bacillota; class Clostridia; order Christensenellales; family Aristaeellaceae; genus RUG563. Next base: position 2,492 of record JAFXZO010000085.1, read on the forward strand.
TCGAGCGCCGCAGGCGCTTATAAATGCCCTTCGGGGTCGAGATACGCTGCGCGTTCGATATACATTTCGCGCGAGGAAATATCGTGAATAATGTTTCTTCCCCTGGTTAGGGGAATCGTATCGGTTTTTCATTCATCTTACAGCGGTTTCCTCAGTCCCTTGGGGTAATGGTTTTTGAGCTGCCCGCCGGACGCCTTGCCCCAGCCGATGGCCAGGCCGGACAGGGTGGGGGTATAAAAGCCTTTGCAGTCCTGCGCAACGTTCAGCACCTGCCCCGCCTGGTACGCCCTGGCTTCCGCCTCGGTGACGGGGAGCCGCTTTTTGCAGGGCAGGGCGAGCGCCAGCGCGTGGTCGGGGATGAAGACCCTGCCCTTCATTTCGCCAAGCTGCAGGCCCACGCGCAGCGTTTTGACGCCTTTGAGGGGCGGCAGCCCGTCCGGCGCGAGGATCATTTTGCCCGCGAACACGGCGTTTGGCCGGACGCTCCCTTCGATCTGCTCCAGGAGGAAATCTTCCGCGGCCGCGAGCGCGTTTTTATCCGGCATGGGCAGCGTTTCTTCGATCAGGAGACCGCCGCGGTCATCGTCCCCGGGTTTTATCAGCTGCGCGGCGAAATGCCCTTCGCCCTTCACTTCATGCGGCCAAAGGCGCAGCATGCCGTCGTTTTTTGGCAGCGCGGGCAGGATGATCGGGGACAGCGCCCAGCCCGGATGCGCGGAAAGAAAGCCCTGAATAACGCCTTCGTTTTCCTCGGCGTTGAAGGTGCAGGTGCTGTACACCAGCGTGCCGCCCGGACGCAGCATGCTTGCCGCCTCGTCCAGGATCTGCCGCTGGCGGAGGGCGCAGCCCGCGGGCGCGTTTTCCTTCCATTCCAGGCGCGTCTGCGGATGGCGGCGGAACATGCCCTCCCCGGAGCAGGGCGCGTCGACCAGCACGCGGTCAAAAAACCGGGGCCAGCGCTTGCTCAGTTCCTCCGGCAAGGCGCTGACGCAAAGCGCGTTGACGACGCCCATCCTTTCCAGGTTCCTCGAAAGGATCTGCGCCCTGGACGGCACGGGCTCATTGCATACCACAAGCCCCTTGCCCGCCATATCCGCGGCGATTTGGGTGCTTTTGCCGCCCGGCGCGGCGCACAGATCGAGCACCCTCTCCCCGGGCCGCGCGTCCAGGGCGGCGGCGGCGGCCATGGCGCTGGGCTCCTGCAAATAATACGCGCCCGCCTCATGCGCGGGCAAAGCCCCTGCCTGGGAAGAAAGCGGCAGATAATACGCGTCCTTCGCCCAGGGGATCTTTTCCTCCGCGTCCGGGATCGGCTCAAGGCCCTTCCGCATCCGGATCCCGCGCAGGGGCGGCCGGGAAAGCGCGTCCAAAAAAACGGGCAGCCTGCCTCCCAGCAGGGGCGCAAGCTGCCCGATCCAGCCTTTGGGAAATTCCGTTTCCATGTTCATCGCATACTCCCGCCCGTTTGGCCGTTTTCGGGCCGCTGCCAGGCTGCGTAGGGCGCGGAAGGCTGCGGCTTCACAGGATACACCGGCTCATGAAACGCCTGCTGGCGGTCCACCGCCGGGGGCAGGCCGTCCAAAAGTCCGTCTTCCTCGTCGCCGCCGATCAGTTTATCGGCCCATACGGGCTTTTTGCGCTCGTATTTATCGCTGCGGCGTTTCCGGCGCGCGGCGGGCAGATCGGTGGCGAAGGCGGCGTTATACCGGGTGGACGGGAACATCGGCGGCGCTTCGTAGCTTTGCGCGGGAGTAAACTGCCGCTGGCGGCTTTCGTTTTCCTGGAACACCGCTTCGTCCTGCGCGTACACCGGCGTTTCGCCCACCGGGCCCATGGAGGGAGCCAAAGCGGCGGGCTGCTGATAGACGGGCTCGGGCGGCTGGGGCGGGTAGGCGTCGAACGCCGCCGCGCCGTCGCCCTCCTCCCACCGGGCGGGCTGCGTTTCCTGCGGCGGCAGCATATCCAGCTCGATGCCGCCCGCATAGCCGCGCTTGAAGTTCCGGCTGTTCTCGATATTGCCCAGGTGCAGCCTGCGTTTGAGCTTCCGGATATTCGTCCGCCACACCAGGTAAGGCCGCCAGCGGATCATCCAGACCGTAAAATCCAGCAGGGTGCCCGCGATGCAAAGCAGCAGCACCACCCACATCCAATGATCGCCAAGCCAGGTAAAAAACCCGCCGTAGGCCCCGGTAGAGGCCCCCGTCCAGACGCGCCGGATCAGGTTTTTCGCCCAGCCGAACAGCAGCGAAAACAGGGAATTGGCAAATGTATTCATGGATTCTGCTCCGTTATGCGCGTTACCTCGCCCGTGTCCACATTCACAAACATCTCAGGCAGGATCGTCACCACCACCTGCACGGCGTTGTTGCTGATATACTCCATATTGCCCGGGGTGTTCAGGTACAGCAGCTGGCTCACCGTGGACTTCTGCCCGGTGATGTCCACCTGATCGAAGGGATAGAGCGCCGCGCCTTCCTCCTGGTACGGGGCGATGGCGGCTTTGCTGCCGGCGAGCGTCACCGTCTGCGGGGTCACGCGGACGCTGCTGACGGCATAGCCCTCCGCGGGCTCACCCTTGTACAGCGCGTCCACGGCGATGGGCACCTGCGTGCTGTAATACACTTCCTGGGATACGGTGATGCGCGTGATGGCCGTGCTCTGGCCCTGCGGCGTCACGGTCAGGCGGCTGCCGTCCAGGGCGTTGCCGTCCATATCCTCAAATGTGAACGCGAGGCTGACGGTATTGGGGCTCCGATTCGGGTTCAGGCTGCTCTGATCCAGGGTCAGGACGCAGCGGGAAATCTTTTCCACCACGGATTTGGGGCCTGAAACATCCACAAACTCCACGCTGCGCGTGATCGCGGCGGCAAAGTACCCTTCCGGCACTTCGCCCTCGCGCCGCACCTCCACGGGAATGCCGCTCAAGGATTCCAATTCCTCCACGACCACCGTCACATCGGGGTTCAAAACCTCCTTGACCGTGCCGTACTGGGTGGCGTTCACGGTCGTGACGGTTACTTTGATGGTCTGCTCCCCGACGGTTTGGATCTGGGAAAGGTCCAGCCGGGCGGAATAATGGGCGCTGCCGGCGGTGGTATAATTCCGCTGCGGCACGCTGGCGCGGATGGAAACGCTGTCCAGCTCATCCAGGCCGGAAACCACGATCAGCCCGTTGTTGCGCGGCGCGGCGGAATTGGTTACGGATACGCGGATATCCTCGATGATCTTATCGCGCGGAAGCGCCGTGTCCTGGGAGATCAGCGCGCCCCACAGGCAGACGGCCAGCGCGAGGCTCGCGATTTTCCAGCCCCAGTTATGGGAGAGGGCGCGCCAGATATGGGTCAGGCCCTTCTTCACGCGGCTTTCCTTCGCTGCGTTTTCCTGTTCCGGGGGGGCGCCGGCCAAATCATTCTTCATCATTTGCCTCCCCTCCTTTCTTGCCAGGGCGCGCGCGGTGCAGCCAGCGCCACACCCGCGAATGCTCTTCGTGGTAGATCTCGCTCAGGATCTTGCGCAGGCTGTCCGCGTCCAGATGGCGGGTCAGCTTGCCGGCCCGGGCCATGCTGATGATGCCGGTTTCTTCGCTGACGATGAGCACCAGGGCGTCCGTGTTCTCGCTCACGCCCAGGCCCGCGCGGTGGCGGGTGCCCAGGTCGCGGCTGATGGAGCTGCTGTCGCTGAGCGTCAGCACGCAGGCGGCGGAAACCACCCGCTGCCCGCGGATGATAACGGCGCCGTCATGCAGGGGCGTGTTCGGTTCAAAAATGTTTTCGAGCAGCGGCGCGGAAATCAGCGAATCCAGCGCGGTGCCGCTGCGCTCGGTAATGTCCTTTAGGCCCGTCCTCTGCTCGAACACGATCAGCGCGCCCACCCGCCTGCGGGCCAGGCGGATCAGGCATTGCGTGATTTCGTCCACGATGCGCTCGCTTTCATCCCGCTGCGCGGAACGGTCCAGCTTCGCGCTGCGCCCGATCTGCTCCAGCGCGCGCCTCAATTCCGGCTGGAACAGGATCATCAGCGCGATCACGCCGTTGTTCAGGATCGACCGGAGCACCCAGTTGAGCGCGGTCAGGCCGATCAGCTCGCTCAGGTAGCTGGCCACGATGATGACCGCCAGGCCCTTGAGCACCTGAATGGCCCTCGTCTGCCTGGTCAGGCTGACGAGCTGATAAATCAAAACGGCGATAATGGCAATATCAATATAATCGACCCAGGTAGGCCGATGGATGATGTTCCAAAAAAAGGTCTGCACCTGATCCCAGATAGCCGCCAAACCGCACCGCCCTCACTTTCGTACGGGGTTCCCCCTTTATTATACTACACAATCGCCCCGGACGGAAACCCTTTCCCAGAGATTTTTCTCATAGAATTTACATCTTCATTCCCATAATATGGCAGCGGAAGACTTTCCCGGCGCGTCGGGCTCGGATTTTTCCAAACCCATGATAGAACGAAAGCCGCGCGGATTCTGTTGCATTTTTTTGCAGATAATGATAAGATGTTGATAAGGATAAGATGGATGGCCGATTGGGGATATGATGGCGGTTTTTCCCTTTTCCGTCCAAAGAGGGAGGGGGATCTGAAAATGTCTGAACACGCGGGGCACCGTTCCCGCCTTCGCGCACGGTACAAGCGGGAAGGCCTGGCCGGCTTTGCGCCGCATGAGGTTCTGGAGCTGCTGCTCACCTACGCCCTGCCCCGGATCGATACCAACTTGATCGCGCACGCGCTGATCGAAAAGTTCGGTTCGCTCAGCGGCGTGTTGGAAGCGTCGCCCCAGGAGTTGGAGCGGGTGCCCGGCGTCGGGCCGCAGGCGTCCACGCTGCTTTCCATGATGGTGCCGCTGCTGCGCCTGTATGAGCAGGAAAAGCTTTTGCCCAAAAAACGCTTCAAAACCTACCCGGATCTTCGGGCCTACTGCCGCACGCTGTTCCTGGGCGCGGAAAACGAACAGTTTTATCTGCTCTGCCTGGACGCGCGGCTGAATCTTCTGTCCGTGCGCATGATCGCCGCCGGGACGCCCAATCAGGTGCGGGTGGAGCCGCGCCTGGTCGCGCAGGAATTGCTGCGCTGCGGCGCGGTGGGCGCGGTGATCTCCCACAACCATCCAAGCGGCTTCTCTTTCCCCTCCCAGGAGGATATCGACCTGACGCGCCAGATCGGGGAAACGCTGGAAAAAATGGACATCCGGCTCTATGACCACATCGTGATCGCCGGAAACCAGGATTACAGCTTTTTCTCCCATCATCTGCTGGACGCTTCCGCCGCGCCGCCCGATGCGGACGCGCAGGAGGAAGCGCTTCTCCTTATTGCGGCGGACAGGCCCCTGCGCATGGGCGGCGGCAAACGAAAAAAGCAAAGATAGAAAGGGGGCCGCGCAATGCTCCTGGAGCGTTCCTGCGGCGCAGTCGTGTTCACGCGCACGGACGGCGATATCCGCTACGTCATCGTGACGGAAAAGAAAGGGGCGCACAGCTGCCCCAAGGGACACATGGAGGGCTCGGAAACGGAAATGGAGACCGCCGCGCGGGAAATCTATGAAGAAACGGGCCTGCGCCCCGCGTTCCTTCCGGGCTTTCGGCAGCAGGAGGAATTCGAGCCGGCCGAAAAGCCCGGCACGCGCAAGCGGGTGGTCTATTTTCTGGCGGAGTTTGAACCGCAGCCCCTGGCCCCCGTTGTGGAAAATGAAATCCAGGAGATCCTGCTGCTTCCCTTTGACGAGGCCCTGGCCCTGATCGCCCACGAGAGCACCCGGGACGTGCTGCGCGCGGCAAACCGATTTTTAACGGAAGGGAACACGCCATGACCAAACGCAAACCATCCGCCGGGAGGATCATCATGCGCCTGATTATCTTTGTGCTGGCCCTGGGCATCCTGGGGGGCGGCCTGTCGCTGGGCGCGCTGTGCCTGGCGGAGAGCAATCCGCCCCAGGCCAGCGGGCAAAGCGAAGCGATCATCGTGCTGGGCTGCCAGGTGTACCCCAGCGGAGAGCCCAGCCCGCAATTGGAGCTTCGGCTGCAGGCCGCGCTGGAAAGCTATCGGGCCCACCCCCGCCTCATCATCGTCTGCGGCGCGCAGGGCGGCAACGAGCCCGCCCCCGAAGGCCTGGTGATGTACAAATGGCTGACCGCGAACGGCGTTGACCCCAAAGACGTGATCGCCGAATGCGATTCGCTCAACACCCGGCAAAACCTCCAGAACGCGAAAGCCCTTCTCCCCGGCGGCATCAAATACGTCACCGTCATCACCAGCGACTATCATCTGCCCCGCGCCTTGGCCATCGCGCGCGACCTGGGCCTTTCCGCCGACGGCATCGGCAGCCCCTGCAAGCCCGAATATTGGGTGAAGAACCACACCCGCGAGATCCTGGCCTGGGGGAAATACCTGCTGTGGAAGGTAACGGGGAAATAGGGGCGTCCGATCGAATACAGCGTTATCATGAAAAAAGATTTTGGGATTGCCTGAACGGCATCAGCCGAACAGCCCCGGCGTTGGTTTTCGCCCGGGGCTGTTTCTTTTATGCGTCATTATTGAATGGCAGCGTCCATTATGGATCGCGTTTTGCTGAAAAAACCCTGTTGACAAATTCCACAAGTGGAATTAATATATTCAATATGTGAATTATGGAAGGAGGCGCGTGCATGCTGAAGCACGGAATCCTGGGCCTGATCGGAAACGGGGATAAGACAGGCTACGAGATCATGACGGTGTTCCGGGACTCGCTGAACCATTTCTGGACGGCGCAGACCAGCCAGATCTACAGGGAATTGCAGACGATGGAAAAGGCCGGGTGGATCAGCCAAACCCATGTTTCGCAGACGGGCAAGCCGGATAAAAACGTGTTTTCCATTACGCCGGCCGGGCGTGAGGAGCTGCTGAAGTGGCTCCGGGATCAAAATTTTCCCAAGGGCTTCAGAAACCCGTTTTTGATGAAAACCTTTTTTATGGGGGAGCTGCCGGTGGAAGAGAACCTCACTTTTTTCAGGGCGTTTCGGGACGCTTCCGTATTCCCCGACGAAGGGAAGCAGGCGTCCGTCAACGCCGATATGTACCGCCAGGCGGTCAATCACCCGGAAAAAGCGATCTATTGGAAGCTCACCATTGAATTCGGGCGGATGTATGAAAAAATGCAGCGCGAGTGGTGTGAATACTGTATTAAGGAGCTTGAAGGCCTTCAGCGTATGATGGGCCGTGAGGAGGAGGAAAAATGACCATGAAAGTGATTCTGCACGATCTGGACAGCGCGCAGGATGAATGGATCGCGTCCAAATGCGACCGTACGATCCGCGCGGATGGGAAGTACGCCCCCTGCCAGGGCTGCTTTGGCTGCTGGACCAAGCATCCAGCCCAGTGTTTTATGAAGGATTCGCTGCGGCAGGTTTGCCGGGTGATCGGACAGGCCGACGAGCTGGTGATTATCACAAAGAATTTGTACGGGGAATACAGCGCGCCCGTCAAAAACGTGCTGGACCGTTCCATCGGCACATCCACGCCCCTGAGCGTCTATCGGGGCCGCCAGATGCACCATACCCTGCGCTACGGAAAGCACCGGCTGTGGAAGGTGATCGTCTATGGGGAAATCACCGAAGCCGAAAAGGAAACCTTCCGGTACCGCGCGGAGCGCAACGCGCTCAACGACGGCTTTGAGCGGTCCGAAACGGTGTTCCTTCGGGATCCCGCGGAATTGGAGGCGATTCTATGAAAACGGTATTCATCAACTGCAGCCCCAAGAAACGGTTTTGCGCATCCGCCTATTTTCTTTTCCTGCAGCGTTTGTTCACGGGAGGCAAAAAGGTTTCCGAAAAGCTTCGGACGCCGGCGGATCATGCCCGCATCCTGGATCAGATCAGGGACGCGCAGGCCGTGGTGTTCGGCGTGCCGCTGTATGTGGACGGCATCCCTTCCCACGTGCTCCGCTTCCTTATGGAGATGGAAGCCTTTTGCAGGCAAAACGGCCTTCACCCGCGTATTTACTGCGTCGCGAACAACGGGTTTATCGAAGGAAAGCAGAATGAACCGCTGATGCAGAGCTTCGAGCATTTTTGCACGCGCGCGGGGCTCGCCTGGGGCGGCGGCGTCGGGATCGGCGGGGGCGTGATGCTGAACGTGACGAGGATCCTGTTTTTCGTGGACGTCGCCCTGCTGCTCGTAAACACTGTCCTGAGCGTGGCAAATACGGGGAATTTTTTCTCAAAGGACGCCTGGATCAGCTTTGGGGAAAACGCCGCGCTGCTGCTGTATTTCAATCTGGGGGTCCTGTTTTTTCTCGCCCGCATGGGTTCCGCGATCCGCGCGGGCAGGGCCTTTGGCAAGAAATACACGCGCATCCTCATTCCTTCGTTCGTGTTCATCCTGTTCGCGGATATTTTCTTTTTCATTATTTCTCTGTTTGAGGGCGGCCTCTTCCGGGGGTGGCTGGCGAAAAAGAAATATCAGGAATGATCTTCCGCCGCTTCTGTCTGCGGGGCGCGCCGCATGCCAAGGCCTGTCTTCTAAATAACCGAATATCACAAAACGAAGAAGATCCTTCGCTTATCACTCCGCTACCGCTCCGTGATGCTCAGGATGACAAGCGGTAACGCTGTCATTCTGAGCCAGCGGAAGCGTTAGCGCAGCGCCGGCGAAGAATCTGCTTGTATCTATTCCTTTCAAGCTTTTAGATGGGATCAGTATAAAAAACCCCGGCGGAAAAGCGCCGGGGTGAAAGAACGGTTCGGAAAGGATCAGTGCCCGTGTTTCTGGTCGCGGGCCTGTTTGATTTTGTAGAGCTCTTCGTCCGCCGCGGCGATCATTTCCTTGGCGGTCATGCCGCTGCGGTAGCTGGACATGCCGATGCTCAGCGTCAGCGGA
>JAFXZO010000008.1 GCA_017541205.1 Clostridia bacterium
CAAGGAAGGCAAGGCCGGTAAGAAGTAAGAAAGGGAGTGAACGCAAATGTTCAATAAGCGCGACCGTAATGAAGTGCGCGTGATCCGTCACGCCCGCGTCCGCAAAAAGATCAGCGGCACCCCCGAAATGCCGCGCCTGTGTGTGTATCGCAGCAATAAATCCATCTACGCGCAGGTCATTGACGATACCAAGGGCGTGACCCTGGTATCCGCCTCCACCCTGGATCCCGCTATCAAGGGCCAGCTGGACGAGAAGACCAAGACCGGCGCTTCCCAGCTGGTGGGCAAGCTGGTGGCGGAACGCGCCATCGCGGCCGGCATCAAGGATGTCGTGTTTGACCGCGGCGGTTATCTGTACACCGGCCGTGTGGCCGCTTTGGCCGCCGCCGCCCGTGAAGCCGGGCTGAACTTCTAAGGAGGAGGGAAAGACACAATGCCTATGAACGAAAACGATCGTCAGAACGACCGTCAGAACGATCGGCAGGATCGTCCCTTCGAACGCCGGGAACGCCGGGATCGCGAAGAGCCCGTCAGCGAATGGAAAGAACGCCTGGTTGCCCTGAACCGCGTGACCAAGGTTGTTAAGGGCGGTAAGAATTTCCGCTTCGCCGCGCTGGTCGTGGTGGGCAATGAAAAGGGCCAGGTCGGCGCAGCGATCGGCAAGGCCAAGGAAGTGCCCGAAGCCATCCGCAAGGCCAAGGAAGCCGCCATGAAGCATCTGGTGACCGTGCCCATGGAAGGCACCACCATTCCCCACGCCATTGACGGTCTGTACGGCACGGCCAAGGTCGTGCTGCTGCCCGCCGAAGAAGGCGCCGGCGTTATCGCCGGCGGCGGCGCCCGCGCTGTGCTGGAATTGGCCGGCGTGAAGGACATCCGCACCAAGACCTTCGGCACCAACAACCGCATCAATACCGTGAAAGCCACGCTGGAAGGCCTCAAGGGCCTGCGCAACGCGGATACCGTCGCCAAGATGCGCGGCAAGACGGTGGAAGAGATCCTGGGCTAAGGAGGAGAAGGAAAAATGAAGCTGAAAATCACTTTGACCAAATCCCCCATCGCCAGCCTCCAGGTGCATAAGGATACCGTGGCCGCCCTTGGCCTGCGCAAGGTTGGCATGACGGTCATCAAGGAAGACAATCCCTGCGTCCGTGGCCAGATCTTCCGTGTGAAGCACATGGTCAAGGTTGAAGAAGTAAACGAATAAGAAAAGGGAGGAAAACCCTATGAAATTGCATGAGTTGCAACCGGCTGCCGGTTCGACGACTGCCCCGAAGCGCCTCGGCCGAGGCGTAGGCTCTCAGTTGGGCAAAACCTCCGGTAAAGGCCATAAGGGCGCCAAGGCCCGTTCTGGCGGCGGCAAGCGGCCCGGCTTCGAAGGCGGCCAGATGCCTTTGACCCGTCGTCTGCCCAAGCGCGGCTTTACCAACATTTTCGCCAAGGAATACGCGATCGTGAATGTTTCCGCCCTCAATTGCTTTGAGGATGGAGCCGTTGTCACCAACGAAGCCCTGGTGGAAGCCGGCCTGGTGAAAAAGGTGCTGGACGGCGTAAAGGTGCTGGGCGGCGGCGAACTGACCAAGAAGCTCACCGTTTCCGTTGACAAAGTGACTGAATCTGCGAAGCAGAAGATCGAAGCGATCGGCGGGAAAGTTGAGGTGAAGTAACGATGTGGGATACCCTGCGTAACGTCTGGCGGGTCCCGGAGCTCCGCAAGAAGGTGCTCTACACGTTCTTCATGCTGCTGATCTTCCGTTTGGTCAGCGTGATCCCCGCGCCCGGTGTTGATGTTGCCACAGTGCAGAGCGCCATGGGCCAGTATGACATGCTGGGCCTGGTGAACATGATGACCGGTAACGCCTTCGGCCAGATGACGATCATGGCCATGGGTATTTCTCCTTACATCAACGCCAGCATCATCATGCAGCTGCTCACCATCGCCATTCCGGCCCTGGAGCGGCTGCAGAAGGACGGCGGCGAAGAAGGCAAGAAGAAGATCAACCGCATTACCCGCTATGTTACGGTCGGCCTGGCTGCCCTGCAGGCCATCGGCATCATTGCCGGCCTGGGCGCCATCAAGAGCTCCTATAAAAACGTGTTCGGTTATCTCACCATCGGTATCGTGATGGCCGGCGGCACTGCCCTGGCCATGTGGATCGGCGAACGCATCACCAAGAACGGTATCGGCAACGGTATCTCCCTGCTGATCTTCGCGGGCATCATTTCCAACCTGTTCAACGGTATCCTGAAGACGGTCATCGGTATCTTCAACAGCACCGCGACCGTGGGCAACCTGGTTGTGATCCTGCTGACCACGCTGATCATCCTGGTGGTTGTCACCTACGTGGATATGGCGGAGCGCCGCATCCCCGTCCAATACGCAAAACGCGTGGTGGGCCGGAAGATGTACGGCGGCCAGAGCACCCACATCCCGCTCAAGCTTCTGAGCGTCGGCGTGCTGCCTCTGATCTTTGCCTACTCCTTCATGTCCTTCCCCGGCACGATCTTCGCCATGTTCGGCACCAACTCCGGCGCCTATAAGTGGTGGAGCGCCAACATGAACCAGACTTCTCCCTGGTACATGATCGTGTGCGCGCTGTTGATCGTCGCCTTCTCCTACTTCTATACCTCCATCACCTTCAACCCGCAGGATATCGCCAAGAATATCCAGCAGCAGGGCGGCCACATCCCTGGTATCCGTACCGGCAGCAAAACGGTGGAATTCCTCTCCAGGACTTCCAACCGCCTGACCCTCTTCGCCGCTATCTTCCTGGCCATCCTGTCCACCGTTCCCTCGCTGCTGACCGTTTGGCAGAAGGTGCAGATCCCGTTCGGCGCCTCCTCCATCCTGATCGCCGTGAGCGTGGCCATCGAAACCGTGCGCCAGGTGGAAAGCCAGCTGGTGATGCGCAACTACAAAGGCTTCCTGGGCTGATTGAAAAATCATTCCAAGGAAAGTGCGGAATGCACCCCTGGGAGGGAATAAAACGATCTCCCAGGGTGTGCATTCCAACTTGTGTCTAAGGCATACGGATTTCAGGCTCAAAAGCAAGTTTCAGGATCAACATTGGGCGAACCGCTCTTAAAAAGCTAAAAGAAATTCCCTATGGGCTTTCTTGGAAGGAGGTCTGGGGGAAACCGCTCATAGTCATGCGGCTTTGGGCGCATGACGCGGTACCCACCCAATAACTGAGTACCACAGCGCGGGCAAGCGAAGCGCAGGCCGTGCGAAGAGACTTCCAAAGAGAGGCTTTCCCCCAGAAAACTACCCCAAATCACGAAGGAGGCGCTGGTATGAATCTGATTTTCCTGGGCCCTCCCGGCGCGGGCAAGGGCACCCACGCGCAGCTGCTGATGAACGAACTGGGCATTCCCCAGATCTCGACCGGTGACATGCTTCGCCAGGCCATGAAGGCCGGCACCGAAATGGGCCTTTCCGCCAAGCGGTACATCGAAGCGGGCGAGCTGGTGCCTGACGAAGTGGTGATCGGCATCGTGAAGGACCGCCTGCAGGCAGACGACTGCAAGAACGGTTACATCCTGGACGGCTTCCCCCGTACGGTGAAGCAGGCGGAAGCGCTGGCGACCTTCGCCAAGATCGACGTCGCGCTCAATATCGCCCTGGATGACGAAGTCATCATCAGCCGCCTGAGCGGCCGCCGCGTGTGCTTAAAGTGCGGCGCGACTTACCACCTGAGCACCCTGAACGGCAGGGACACCTGCGCCAACTGCGGCGAAAAGCTGGTGCAGCGCAAGGACGACGCGCCGGAAACCGTCAAGAACCGCCTGAGCGTGTACGCCGTTTCCACCGCTCCGCTGATCGATTATTACGAGAAGCTGGGCCTGCTCAAAACCGTGCAGTGCGCGCCGACCGCCACCGTGGAAGAAAACTACGCGCAGGTGCGGCAGACGCTGGGCCTCGTATGATCAGCATCAAGAATCTTGACCAGCTGGCAAAAATGCGCAGCGCCGGGCACCTGCTCTACGACGTGCTGTGCGCGGCGCGCGAGGAGATCCGCCCGGGGATGACCACCATGGACCTGAACCGGTTCGTGGACCAGGCCATCCGCAAGGGCGGAGGCATCCCCACGGAGCTGGGCTATTGCGGCTATCCCGCCTCCATCTGAGCCTCCATCGACGATGAAGTGGTGCATGGCATCCCTTCGCCCCATGTGGTGATGAAGGAAGGCTCCATCATTTCCGTGGATGTGACGCTGGCGCTGGACGGCTGGCAGGCCGACAGCTGCTTTACCGCCCCGATCGGCAAGATCAGCGAGGAAAAGCAGCGCCTGATCCGGGTGACGGAGGAATGCTTCTGGCTCGGGGCGCGAATGGCCATGAACGGCAACCGCATCGGCGATATCAGCCACGCGGTGCAGTCCCACGCCGAGGCGAACGGCTATGGCGTGGTGCGCGACCTGACCGGGCACGGCATCGGCCGTGAAATGCATGAGGACCCTTCGGTGCCCAATTTCGGGCTCGCGGGCCACGGCTCCCGCATCCGTCCGGGCATGACCTTCTGCGTGGAGCCCATGATCGCCATGGGCCGCTGGCAAGTCCATCAGCTCAGCGACGGCTGGACCATCGTCACCAACGACCATTCTCCCGCCGCGCATTATGAGCATACCCTGGCGGTCACGCCCAAGGGCCTTCCGGAAGTTTTGACCTATCCGGGCTTCCGCTGGAAGGAGGAAATGGCTTGAAACCGCCAATTTTGCCAGGTTACGTAGTTTTTTCAAAAAAAGGGCGTGACAAAGGCAGGTACTTTGTGGTATTATATACGTTGGACGCCGAATTTGTGATGATCGCGGACGGGGAAACCCGGAAACTGGACCATCTCAAGAAAAAAAGGCGCAAACACCTTGCCGCCTGCCCGGTGGAATGTCCCGAGCTGATGACCCTATACAGCCAGGGACGCCTCAAGGACAGCGACATCCGCAAGGTACTTTATCCCATCGCAAACAAGACCAAGGGCGATGAATCGCCAACAGCAAACAGGGAGGGTTAATCAGCTTTGTCCAAGGACGATGTCATTGAAATGGAAGGCAAGGTCATCGAAGCACTGCCCAACGCCATGTTCCAGGTAGAACTGCCCAACGGCCACCGGATCATGGCCCATATTTCCGGCAAAATGCGCATGAATTTCATCCGCATCTATCCGGGCGATAAAGTCACCATCGAACTCTCCCCCTACGATCTGACGCGGGGCCGCATCACGTGGCGCAGCAAAAACTGAGTGAGAACCTAAGGAGGTAGAACCCCATGAAAGTCCGTCCTTCCGTGAAGCCCATTTGTGAAAAGTGCAAGATCATCAAGCGCAAAGGCCGCGTGATGGTTATCTGCGAAAACCCCAAGCATAAGCAGCGCCAGGGCTGATAAAGCCATTTAAGCGCAGCGGGAGCGCCGTCCCGGACGCCTGGAAACAGACGCCGGGGACGGCGTTCCCAAGGGGAGGCTCCCCAACAGCATCCCCGCCAAGGAATCCCCATCCCCTGCGAAGACATGCCTGCATGGGCGGCTGCCCCGGTAATGCGACATTGCCGGGGACCATGTATGCTGTCACATAGATTTCCGCCTGGGTTGCGGGCGGAAGACGGCGAACAACGCCGTGACCGCGGGGCGTTTTCAGGAGAGCGCCAAGTAATCTACGCCTTGGCGCGAAAATGAAAAACCCCTTCCCACCACAGAATCATTTGGAGGTGTAACCAACACATGGCACGTATTGCGGGTGTTGACCTGCCCCGAGAAAAGCGCGTCGAAGTTGGCTTGACCTACATCTTCGGCATCGGGCCGACGGTGAGCAAGCAGATTCTCGATGTTACTGAAGTGAATCCCGATACCCGGGTCAAGGACCTGAGCGAATCGGATGTGAGCAAGCTGCGCGAATATATCGAACATCACCTGAAGGTGGAGGGCGATCTGCGCCGCGAAGTTTCCCTGAATATCAAGCGCCTGGTGGAAATCGGCTGCTATCGCGGCGTCCGCCATCGCCGGAACCTGCCTGTGCGCGGCCAGAACACCAAGCAGAACGCCCGCACCCGCAAGGGTCCCAAGCGCACCGTAGGCGGCAAGAAAAAGTAATTTGTTTTGCCTCAACGGGCGTTCGGCGCGGTCTTTCGCGATCTTTTTTCCCTCGGCTGTGTTGCCTGCGGCTCGACGTAGTGCTGCTGCGGCTTCGCCTTGGCGCCTTGCCAGGAGAAAAAATCTCTGCGAAATCCCTTTGCCGCCCACCTGTTTCGGCAAAACGGGCTCGAGCGTGCGGAAAAGACGGCACAGGCCGTCCAAGAAAAACCGCTCAGCCTGCCGTAGCAGACGATTCCCATTGGAATCGTCATCATCCAAAAGGACGCCCCGAGAGGGGTTCGGAGGGATATAAGAATGGCTCCTAAGAAAACAGCGCTGAAGAAGGTTTCGCGCAAGCGCCGTGAGAAGAAGCTCGTGGAGCGCGGCGTTGCGCACATCCGTTCTTCCTTCAACAATACCATCGTCACCATCACTGACGTGCAGGGCAACGCCCTGTCCTGGGCTTCCGCCGGCGGCATGGGTTTCCGCGGCAACAAGAAGTCTACCCCCTTCGCCGCGCAGATGGCCGCCGAAACGGCTGCCAAGGCCAGCCAGGAATTCGGCCTCAAATCTGTGGACGTGCTGGTGAAAGGCCCCGGCTCCGGCCGTGAAGCCGCCATCCGCGCCCTGCAGACCGCCGGGCTGGATGTGACCATGATTAAGGACGTGACGCCCATTCCGCACAATGGCTGCCGTCCGCCCAAGCGCCGCCGCGTGTAATAGAAGGAGGAAACAAGAATGGCGAACAACAAACAGCCGATCGCCCGGAGATGCCGCGCTCTTGACATTTCTCCGGCCGTTATGGGCTATGCCAACAAAAAGTCCAATCGGAATCCCGGCGGCAACCGCCGTAAGAAGGTTTCCGAATATGGCGCTCAGCTGAAAGAAAAGCAGAAGGTCAAGTTCATCTATGGCGTGCTGGAAAAGCAGTTCCATCACTACTTTGAACAGGCCTCCAACATGAAGGGCGTTACCGGTGAAAACATGCTGTCCCTGCTGGAAACCCGCCTGGACAACGTGGTGTACCGCCTGGGCCTGGCCAAGACCCGCCGCATGGCGCGCCAGATCGTCGGCCACGGCCACATCCGCGTCAATGGCAAGAAGGTGGATATCCCCTCTTACCAGGTGAAGAAGGGCGATGTCATCACCCTGCGGGAACGCTCCTCCCAGATCGAAATGTTCAAGGCCCTGCGCGAAGGCACCAGCGTGCTTACCCCCAAGTGGCTGACCTTTGACGCGCCCAACCTGACCGGCACCGTCAATGAGCTGCCCACCCGTGCGGACATTGACTACGAAGTGCAGGAGAACATGATCGTTGAATTCTATAGCCGTTGATCCTGTTCTGACCGACTGATGCAGTCCCGAACGACCGTATCTTATAGGAGGGTTGGACTCAGTGATTATCGAAATCGAAAAAGCGCACATCGATTGTATCGAAATGGCCGCGAACAACACCTATGGCAAGTTCGTGATCGAGCCGCTTGAACGCGGCTTCGGCCACACGCTGGGCAACGCGCTGCGCAGGGTGCTGATCAACAGCCTCCCGGGCGCCGCGGTCACCAGCGTGAGCATAGATGGCGTACAGCATGAATTTTCCACCGTGCCGGGCGTGAAGGAAGACGTGACCGAGCTGATCCTGAACCTCAAGGAGCTTGCCCTTAAGCTCTACACGGATCAGGTGAAAATGGTCGAAGTGAACGCCCAGGGCCCCTGCGAATTGACCGCGGCGGACATCCGGGTGGATGATGAAGTGGAAATCGTGAACCCCGATCTGCATATCGCCACCCTGGGCGAAGGCGCCAAGCTGCATATCTGGCTGAGCCTGGATCGGGGCCGGGGCTATGTCTCTTCCGATAAGAACAAGACGGCCCAGATGCCCATCGGCGTCATTCCCATCGATTCCATCTATACCCCCATCCGCAAGGTCAACTACGTGGTAGAGGATACCCGCGTGGGCCAGATCACGGACTATGACAAGCTGACGCTGGAAGTATGGACGGATGGCTCCGTGGCCCCGGACGAGGCCATTGCCATGTCCGCCCGTATCCTTACCGAACAGCTCTCCCTCTTTGTGGGCCTGACGGATCAGACGATGCCCATCAGCGCGTCTGAGCCCGAGGACGATAAGATGGAGAAAGTGATGGAGATGACCATCGAAGACTTGGATCTCTCCGTCCGTGCATACAATTGCCTCAAACGCGCCGGGATCAACACCGTGGCCGAGCTGGTTCAGCGGAACCAGGAGGACATGATGAAGGTGCGCAATCTGGGCAAAAAGAGTCTGGAAGAAGTCGAGCAGAAGCTGCAGGCGCTGGGCCTGGGTCTGCGCCCGACCGAAGAGTGATAGGAGGATTTTCCCATGGCAACAGAGCGCAAGCTGGGCCGTACCGCGAGCCAGCGCAAGGCGATGCTGCGGAACCTGACCACCAATCTTCTGTGGTACGGCCGCATTGAAACCACCGAGGCCAAGGCCAAGGAAGTGCGCGTGATCGTGGATAAAATGATCACCCTCGCCATCCGCGAGTATGACAAGACCGTGGAAGTCGAGAAGGAATTCTACAACGAGAAGAAGCAGATCGTGAAGCAGACCTTCGTGAACGACCTGCCTTCCAAGCTTCATGCCCGCCGCCTCATGATGGCGTACCTGTACGACATCAAGGAGCCCAAGAAGGACGACGAAAACAAGGCCGAATATAAAGAACGCACCAAGGATAACAAGCATCCCGTGGTGGAAAAGCTGTTCCGTGAATACGGCCCCAAATATCGCGCCCGCAATCAGGAAAAGAACTGCGCCGGCGGCTATACCCGCATCTATAAGCTGGGGCCCCGCCGCGGTGACGCGGCCGAAATGGTCATCATCGAGCTGGTGTAAGACCGTTTCACCGATGAAAAGCAGACTGTGCACAGCGGTCTGCTTTTCTTTTTTGGCTCTTCACGGAAACTTAGGGAAAGAGAGCCCTCAAATGTCATCCCGAGCGAAGCGGAGCTGAGAGGCGAAGCGCAGCCGAGGGATCTCAGAGTCAATCGCCCAGCAGGGAGTGAGATCCCTCCACTCTGCTTCGCTTCGGTCGGGATGACATCAAAGGTTTTTGGTTGATTGAACGATTCCCTAACAAACCGTGAAGAACCCCTTTTCGCAGATCAGCCTTTCGGCGGCTTCCGCGATACGCGGAAGCAGATGCGCCGGCGTATCCCGGTGGCCGATGAAAAAGCAAGATGCCATACACATCACCGCCTTTATCAAAATCGCATTAACAAAACGAATATTATAATGCAGTCAATGTGTTCAAGTCAATATCACCATTACATAAACTAATGCTGTGAGGTGGTGCTGACGTGGACAGCAAAAAGGAAATCAATATCAGCATCGGCAGCAACATCAAGAATGCCCGTGAAAAGGCGGGCCTGACGCAGGACCAGCTGTCCGAGATGATCGGGATCGGTCCCAAAAGCCTGTCGGCTGTTGAAAGAGTCATGGTCGGCATTTCGATCGCGACCTTGCGGAAGATTTGCAACGTATTGCCGATTTCCAGCGACGCCCTGATATTTGGCGGAAGCCCGAAAAACGATGTAAAAGGATTGGCTTGCCGGCTTGAACGGCTGACGCCCAGGCAATACGAAATCGCCAGGGATATGCTGTATAAACTGTTTGAAGCCTTTGAACTGAAAGAATAGCGAAGAAAAAGAACACGAGCCTAAAAAACCGCTGCGCGGGAAGCATGATCTTATTATTTGCCAAAAATCACGCAAAAAAGCCTTGTGTCTTGACAGATACAAGGGGTTAAATTATAATATTTCTGGTGATGATCCTGCCGCCTGGAGCGAAAAGAAGCCCCTGAGCGGCGTCGATTTTTTAGAAAGGGCCCAATATGATGAACGAATATATTCTCAGCTGCTGTTCAACCGCCGATTTGTCTCGGGAGCATTTTGAAAAACGCGATATCCATTTTGCCTGCTTCCATTTTTATCTGAACGGCAAGCCGTACGCGGACGACCTGGGCAAGAGCATTCCCTTTGACCAGTTTTATCAGGCCATGGCGAACGGAGCGGAAACGAAGACCTCGCAGATCAATGAGGATGAGTTCATCGC
Source organism: Clostridia bacterium (assembly GCA_017541205.1). Lineage (GTDB taxonomy): Bacteria > Bacillota > Clostridia > Christensenellales > Aristaeellaceae > RUG563. Next base: position 10,154 of record JAFXZO010000008.1, read on the forward strand.
CTATTTTACGCCGTTCCTGGAAGCGGGCAAGGATATCCTGCACGTCTGCCTCTCCAGCGGGATTTCGGGCGTGTCCAATTCCGCGTTCATCGCGCAGCAGAACCTGAAGGAAAAATACCCCAACCGCAAAATCTATATCGTCGATTCCCTGGGCGCCTCCTCCGGTTATGGCCTGTTCATGGATACGCTGGCCGATCTGCGCGACGGCGGCATGGATATCGACACCCTGCATGACTGGGCCGAGGAGCATAAGCTCGAACTGCACCATTGGTTCTTCTCCACCGATCTTTCCTTCTACGTCAAGGGCTGCCGCATTTCCAAGGCCGCGGGCTGGTTCGGCACCGCGCTGCATATCTGCCCCCTGCTCAATATGGATAACCTGGGCCGGCTGATCCCCCGCGAAAAGATCCGCACCAAGAAAAAGGTGATCGAGCGGATCGTGGAGCAGATGAAGCTCCATGTCCGCAACGGCGCGGATTACAACGGCAAATGCTTCATTTCCGAATCCGCCTGCATGGAGGATGCCCGGGCCGTGGCGGACCTGGTGGAATCTGCCTTTCCCAAGCTCAACGGCAAGGTCCAGATCTATTCCATCGGTACCGTGATCGGCAGCCATACCGGCCCCGGCACCGTCGCCCTCTTCTTCTGGGGCGATCGGAGAAAGGAATAAGATCGTTTATATATTGGGGGGACCCGCTCTTTGCGGCCAAAGAGCGGGTCCCCCCAAACCCCCTTCCGAGAAAGCCAAAATTTATATTATTCCCAGCAATCTGGGGAAAAAAACAAAACGGGAAACCATACAAAAAGCGCATGGTTTCCCGATATTTTTATGTGCAAGATAATGGGGATAAAAAATGATAGGCTTTCCTGGAAAGGGGTCTGGGGGAAACCATTCTTTGGCCCCAAAGAATGGTTTCCCCCAGAAAAGCTTCGTTTGCTCCTTTATCCCAAATACGGCAGGCTTGCCGCTGCGACGCTCTGTCCGACGCGGCGGCTGTTCTCGTCCGGGATGTGCAATTGCATGCGCCGGGCGAGCTCGGGGAATTCCGTGTCCAGCACTTCCTGGGCTTTTTTGAGCAGCAGCGGCCCGCCCTGGCCGGAGGTGACGCGGCCCATGATCAGCACGTGGTCGATGGCATAAAAGCGGCTGTACCAGGCCAGGGAATAGCCGAAGTAAACGCCGATGGATTCAAAGATCTTGGCGGCCTCGGGATTGCCGGCGGCGAGCTCCTTCTGCACGGCTTTGAGCTTTTCGGCGGGGGAGAGGCTTTCGTCCAGGCCGATCCCGGCTGCCGGGGCCAGCTTGATGACGCCGTCCTGGCTGAAATACTTGACGCCGCAGCCCCAATCGCCGCTCCACTCGTCCACCACGGATTTTTCGTTCATATCCACCGGCGCGAAGGCCAGCTCGTTCAGCCAGCCGGTGATGTTCATATCCTTGTCCACATAGCCGCCGGCCTCGCTGGTGCCCATGGCGATGCCCAGCACATTGCCCACGCCCAGCTCCATGGCCCCGGCCAGGGCGGTCACGTCGCCGTCGTTCGCCACTTCGACCGGCGCGCCGATCTCCTTGGCCACGTCGATGTACATGGTTTTGGCGCGCTTTTCAAAGTCCTCCTTGCTCAGCTTCAGGAAAAGGCTGGCGACCATCACCTTGTTGTCGATATACACGCCCGCGCTGGAAACGCCGATGGCGTCCACCCGCGGCATATGGCTGGCGGCGGTCTTCATGGCGTCCAGGATGCCGTCGTAATGATACTGCGGGTCCGACGCGGTTTTGGGGAACCAGACCACTTCTTCGGAATAGACGGCCTCGCCGTCGATCACGGCGGACACCTTGCGGTCGCTGCCCCCGGCGTCAAAGCCGATGCGGCAGCCCTCCAGGTGCCTTCCCACGCTGCCGGCGGAGGAACGGGTCTTGAGCACGTCGTCCAGGGACGCGGCCAAGGCCACCTCGAACGGCCGCTCGTACACCGTGGCCATGAAGTTCGCGTCAAAGGCGCGTTCGCCGCCTTCGCGGTAAGCGGCGAGTAAATGCCCGTGCACTTCCTTGGAGCCGAAGGTCACGATCCGGTAGCCGCCGCGGGACCACAGGAGCATTTTGATCAGCCGGTCCATCAGCGGCACGGTGCGTTCATCTTCGCCGTCGGGGAAGACGGAGGTCCTGTAATGGTCGCAGTAGCCTTGGTTGCGCACGATCAGCACCGCGAAATCAACGCCGCGGCCGCTTTCCTTTACGTCCTTTTCGTAGGCGCGCATTTCCGCTTCCAGCGGGCGGAAGCCGGGATCCAAAACAGCGGGAACCTTAAGTGCCATGGGAAAGCCCTCCTTTTATTCGGTACGATGAAAGGAATGCCTGTTATCTGCTGTATTTTACTGCGCCGCGGACGATGGTTTTGAGCACCTCGCAGCGGTCGTCCATCAGCACGATATCCGCGTCCTTGCCCGCGGTCAGGGAGCCTTTCTTCTCCGCCAGATTGGCGGATTCGGCGGCGTTCAGGGACGCGGCGCGCACCGCCTGGTACATGGGCAGGCTGGCGTAGTCGCGCAGGTTGCGCACGCCGTGGTTCATCCGCAGCACGCTGCCGGCGATGGTGCCATCCTGCAGGCGGCATTCGATGCCTTTGAGGATGAAGATCTGCCCGCCGTTTTCGTATTCGCCGTCCGGCATGCCGGCGGAGCGGAGCGCGTCGGTGATCAGCACCAGGCGGTCGCCCTTCGCCTTCGCCATCAGCGGGAACAGGCCCTTGTTGACGTGGAAGGTATCGGGGATCAGCTCCGTATAGATATCCGTGGTCAGCGCCGCCCCGACCACGCCGGGATCGCGGTGGTGCAGGCCGGTCATGGCGTTGAAGGTATGCGTGGAGCGCGTCACGCCTTGGTGGATGGCGTCCATGGCCTGGTCATAGGTGGCGCTGGTATGGCCGATGGAGAGGGCGATGCCCGTTTTCTCCTTCAGCGTGCGGGTGAAAGCCAGGCCGCCGGGCATTTCCGGCGCGAAGGTGAGCACCCGGATCACATCCGCGAAGGACAATACCTTTTCGGCGTCCGGGGCCAGGATGTACGCTTCGTTCTGCGCGCCTTTTTTGGAGGGATTGATAAACGGGCCCTCCATGTGCATGCCCAGGATCTGCGCGCCGTCAAAATCCGTTTGTTCGCTTTCCTTCGCCAGCTGACGGATGTGGCCGCATATGCTCGTAAGCGTTTCCCAGGAGACGGTCAGCGTGGTCGGCAAAAAGCCGGTGACGCCGTTTTGCAGAAGGCTCCTGGCCATGAGGCGCACGTCGTCGGGCTTGTCGTCGGATACGTCCACCCCGGCATAGCCGTGGATATGCACGTCGATCAGGCCGGGGGAGACATACGCGCCCTGCGCGTCCATGCATTCGTCCGCCTGGGCGATGGCTTCGTCCTCGTTTGCCAGGCCGATGATCTTGTCGTTGTATAGCAGCGCCTTGTCCCTTATTTCCCGATCCGGCATCAGAACGCGCCCGTGAAGAATCGCTTTCATCGGAATATGAACCTCCTCATCCTCGCGCTTGTGCGGTTTTTCCTTCTATCGTTATTATATATGATTTACGCGGGAAAAACAATGGAGAATATGCAAAAAGCGGCGCGATGGACGGACTAACGGACCCCCATCCAAGAAAGCCATATGAAAAAAACACGATCGTTTTACAGCAAAAGCCTTTCTGAGAGGATTGATCGCCTTTCTCGAAGGGGGCCTGGGGGATGCGCTCTTTGGGCTCCAAAGAGCGCTTCCCCCAGAAATACCTGAGTGCTGACGACTAACGCGCGCCGCCTCGGCATAGAATGGCCTTGGAGGCGACGGGCATGAAGCGGAGGAGGATCGGGCTTTTGCTGGCGGCGGCGGTCTGTCTGCTGGCCTGCCGGCCGGCCTCCGTTGCGCTGCCCGCTTCCGGTGCGCCGGTGAAACGCGTTCTGTGGATCGACCTGGATGAAAAAACGCTGCGGGTATACGAAAAGGACAGGGTCACGGCGCGCTACGCGATCGCTTCCGGCGCGCCGGATACGCCCTCGCCCGTGGGCGTGTTCCGGGTGAACACGCGGTTTTCCACCGAAATGTCGGGCTTTGGCACCCGGTTCCTGGGGTTATCCGTGCCCTGGGGCAGCTATGGCATCCATGGAACCAACAAGCCGTCCTCCATCGGGAAAAATGCCTCCCACGGCTGCATCCGCCTGTCGGTGCGGGATGCGGAAGCGCTGTATCGCATGGTGCCGTACGGCACGGCGGTGGTGGTGCAGGGCGGGCCGTATGGGCCGCTGAACTGGGGCCTGCGCACCCTCCGGGAAGGCGACCGGGGCGCAGACGTGCGGGAATTGCAGCTGCGCCTGATCCAGCGCCGATTGCTGCTTGGCAGCGCGGACGGCGTGTTCGGCGCGTCCACCCGCCGGGCCGTGATCGCCGCGCGAAAGGCGTTTTCCCTGCCGCCCGGCGATCAGGCCGATCCACTGCTGCAAACGAAGCTGGGCATGATTTTATTTGAATAAGCGCATTGACAGAATACCGCCCGGGAAGTATGATGCATTGGAGAGGATATGCACACTGCCGAAAAGGAGAGAAGCACCATGCGGGACTATCTGGGCAAAGACACGTATAAGCTCGGCTTCGGCCTGATGCGCCTGCCCAAGCGGGAGGACGGGCACATCGACGTGGAGCAGGTCAAAACCATGGCGGATCAGTTTATCGCCGCGGGCGGCACGTATTTTGACACGGCCTTTGTATATGACGGCGGAGAAAGCGAAGCGGCGTTCAAGGCGGCGGTCGCGGACCGCTATCCCCGGAGCGCTTACACCGTGGCGACCAAGCTGCACGCCGCCGCCGCGGGCTGCAAGGACGAAAAAACCGCGAAAGAGCAGTTTTATACCAGCCTTACGCGCACCGGCGCGGGGTACTTTGATTATTATCTGCTCCACGCCATCCAGCGCACCACGTACCGGAAATATGACGAATACCATCTGTGGGATTTTGTGAAGGAACAAAAGGAAAAAGGGCTCATCAGGCACATCGGCTTTTCCTTCCACGCCGATCCCGCGCTGCTGGAAACGCTTTTGGACGCGCATCCGGAAACGGAATTCGTGCAATTGCAGATCAACTACGCCGATTGGGACAACCCGGGCGTCGCGTCCCGGCGCAATTGGGAAATCTGCAGGGCGTATGGAAAGCCCGTGGTGGTGATGGAGCCGGTGAAGGGCGGCATCCTGGCCGACCCGATCCCCGCGGTGAAGGAAGCGCTCGACCAGGCGGGCAGGGGCTGGAGCTATCCCGGCTGGGCGCTGCGCTTTGTGCTCAGCCAGGAAGGCCTGCTCACCGTCCTGAGCGGCATGAGCAGCATCGCGCAGATGGAGGACAACCTTTCCACCCTGCGGGATTTTGCGCCGCTGGACGAAGAAACGCTCTCCTATATCAAAAAAGCCCAGGCTGCCCTGGACGCGGATAAATCCATCCCCTGCACGGCCTGCCACTATTGCTCCGAGGGCTGCCCGGCGGGCATCGCGATCCCCGAGATCTTCAACGTCGTCAACCGCAGCAAGGGCAGCCCGCAATTCCGCGTCGTGCGCGAATATACCATCGTCACCCTGGACAAGGGAAAGGCCGGCGATTGCCTGAAATGCGGGCAGTGCGAAAACGTCTGCCCCCAGCATCTGCCGGTCATGAAGCTGCTGAAGGACTGCCGGAAGCTGGAGGAATAAACGGCGAAAGAAAACCGGTTCAAGTGCCGGCTTATGCTATCGAATAGAAATGGAGAATGATAAAAGAAGGTTTTCTCGGAAAGGGGTGTGGGGGAAACCGCTCTTTGGCCTCCAAAGAGCGGTTTCCCCCACAAATCTATCCTTCACTCTTCCAGGTGCTTGAGCACGCCGCCCGCTTGGAGCGCGGGCATCACCGCGTGATAGAAGATCGGGGCGGCGATCACGGCGGCGCCGGCGTTGATGAGGGAGGGGATCAGCTTGCTCCACATCGTAACGCCCACGGCGTCCAGGGGATAGCCGTAGACAAAACGGTTAAAGATATAGGTTTTGAGCATATAAAGCGCCACATAGGTCAGCGCGCCCGCCACGGCGGCAAGCACGGTGCGGTCGACCTTGTGCCTGCGCGCGCCCTCGGCGTGCATCAAAACGCCGCAGACCCAGGCCATTGCGAACTTGCTCACGAACGTGATGAGCACGTTGATAAAATCATAGCCGTTGAACGCGTCATACAGCGCGCTTCCCAGCCCGGCCGCCAGCCCGCCCGGCACCGGGCCCAACAGCATCCCCGCGAGCAGGCACACGGCATTGGCAAAATGCACCTTGGAGCCCAGCAGCGGAAACCGAAACAGCGTGACCACATAGACCATCGCGGCCAGCGCGCCCACAAAAACCAACGTCAGCACATTCCATTTCCGGCCCTTCATCTTCTTCATCTCCTTTTCTCCTTGACGAAGGATGTGTTGGAGTATATACTAAAATTGGCCATATGAAAAGCGCCAGTAAAGGAGAAAATTATAGGGCCAGATGAAAAGAGAGAAACCGGCATACCTGCGGCTGTATGAAACGCTGCGGGAAGAAATCATCGGCGGCGCGTGGGCGTTCGGCGCGCGGCTGCCCTCCCGGCGGCAATTGGCGAAGGAGCGCGGCATCAGCGTGGTCACGGCGGAGCACTGCTATGAGCTGCTTTGCCAGGAAGGGTACATCGAGGTGCGGCCCAAGAGCGGCTATTACGTCATTTTCCGGGCCGCGGACGGCTTCGTGCTGGCCGATGCGGGGCCCGCGCGCCCGCGTCCGCTGCTTTCCTTTTCGCGGGATCGGGAGAGCGGCTTTCCGTTTTCCGTGCTCGCCAAAACCATGCGGCGGGTGCTTTCGGAATACGGCGAAGCGATCCTGGATAAATCGCCAAACTGCGGCTGCGGCGCGCTGCGGGGCGCGGTGTCGCGCTATTTGCAGCGCAACCGCGGCATCCGCGCGGAGGCGGATCAGGTGGTAATCGGCTCCGGCGCGGAATACCTCTACGGCCTCCTGGTGGAAATGCTGGGCCGTGAAAAAGGCTACGCCATCGAGTCCCCGTCCTATGAAAAGATCGAGCAGGTATACCGCGCGAAGGGGGTGAAGTGCGATCTGCTGCCCCTCGCCATGGACGGAATCCAGAGCGCGGCGCTCCAGGCGACGAAAGCCTCCGTGCTCCATATCACCCCGTACCGCAGCTTTCCCAGCGGCGTCACCGCCAGCCCCGCCAAGCGCCGGGAATATCTGCGCTGGGCCGGGACGCCGGGCCGCTATATCGTGGAGGACGATTTTGAATCGGAGTTTTCCCTCCTCAGGAAACCCGAGGAAACGATCTACGCCCAATCGGACCGGGGCAACGTGATCTACCTCAACACCTTTTCGCGCACGGTGTCCCCGTCGCTGCGCGTCGGGTATATGGTGTTGCCGCGCGGGCTGATAACGCTTTTTCAGGAAACGGTGGGCTTCTATTCCTGCACGGTGCCCGCGTTTGAGCAGTACGTGCTCGCGTCGCTCATGGACGGCGGCGATCTGGAGCGCCATATCAACCGCATCCGGCGTCAGGAGCGCAGAAAACAGCAGGAAAACCAGGCCGCGCCGCACGGTTAGACATGCTGAAGTGGTCGGCTTTTGTCCAAATGGGTCGGGTTGACAAAAGCGGCCTGCGGGCATATAGTAGAAGTGTCCGGATCGGGTCCACCATGGGTTGTGATAAGGCTGGATCCGGCGTTTCACTATCAGAAGAAAACGGGTGAAAGCATGACGCTGAAGGACTTGAAGCCCGGCCAATCAGCCTGCATCGATCTGGTGGGGGGCGAAGGCGCGCTGCGGCAGCATTTTCTGGATATGGGGGTCATCCCCGGGGCGGAAGTGACCGTCGTCAAGCTGGCCCCGATGGGCGATCCGATGGAGCTGCGCATCCATGGATACGAACTGACGCTGCGCCTGGAGGACGCGGGCCGGATCCAGGTCACGCCGGGGAAGGCCAAGGCCCCCGCTTCGGTATCCCCCCGCAAGGAGAAGGCCCTGGCTCACCCGGGCTTGGGCGAAGAAGGAAAATTCCACCCCAAGGGCAGCGGCAATCCGCTTCCGGAGGGCACGAAGCTGTCCTTCGCCCTGGTCGGCAACCAGAACAGCGGCAAAACCACCCTGTTCAACCAGCTGACCGGCGCCAACCAGCACGTGGGCAATTTCCCCGGCGTCACCGTGGACAGGAAAAGCGGCGCGATCCGGAATTTCACCAACACGGAAATCACCGATCTGCCGGGCATCTATTCCATGTCGCCCTATTCCAGCGAGGAACTGGTCTCGCGGGATTTTGTGCTCAAAGAAAAGCCCAAGGCCCTCATCAACATCGTGGACAGCACGAATATCGAGCGCAACCTGTATCTGACCATGCAGCTGCTGGAAATGGGCATTCCGATGGTGGTCGCGCTCAACATGATGGATGAGATGACCGGCAATGGCGGCAGCGTGGATATCAACGCCATGGAAAGCCTGCTGGGGGTGCCCGTCGTGCCCATTTCCGCGGCCAAAAACCAGGGCATCGGCGAGCTGATCAAGCACGCCATGCATATCGCCAAATATCAGGAAGCGCCGCTTTCCCAGGATTTTTGCGGCAGCGACGATAACGGCGGCGCGGTGCACCGGTGCCTGCACGCGGTTTCGCACCTGATCGAGGACCACGCGGAGCAATCGGGCCTGCCGCTTCGCTTCGCGGCCAGCAAGATCGTGGAGGGGGATCCCCTGATATTGGCCCAGTTGGGCCTGGATCAAAATGAGAAGGACGCCCTGGAGCATATCGTGCTCCAGATGGAAAAGGAGCGCGGCCTCGACCGCAGCGCGGCCATGGCCGATATGCGCTTTTCCTTTATCAACCGGGTGTGCGAGCAGTGCGTCATCAAGCCGCGGGAGAGCAGGGAGCACATCCGCAGCGAAAAGCTCGACGCCTTTTTGACCGGCAAATGGACGGCCATCCCCGCCTTTATCGCCATCATGGCGCTGGTATTTTTCCTCACGTTCAACGTGATCGGCGCGTTTTTGCAGGATCAGCTGGCGGCGGGCATCGAATGGCTCTCGGGCACGGCGGAGGCCGCCATGGAGAGCGGCAGCGTAAACCCGGTGATCCGGGGGCTGGTGCTGAATGGGATTTTTGAGGGCGTGGGCAGCGTGCTCAGCTTCCTGCCGATCATCGTGACCATGTTCCTGTTCCTGTCCCTGCTGGAGGACAGCGGCTATATCGCCCGCGTCGCCTTCTTTATGGATAAGCTGCTGCGCAGGATCGGCCTCTCCGGCCGCAGCATCGTGCCCCTGCTGATCGGCTTTGGCTGCACGGTGCCCGCCGTGATGAGCACGCGGACCCTGCCCAGCCAGCGCGACAGGAAAATGACCATCCTGCTGACGCCTTTCATGAGCTGCACGGCCAAGCTGCCTATTTACGGCTTCTTCGCCAATGCGTTTTTCCCGCAAATCAGCTGGCTGGTGACGACCGGGCTGTATCTGCTGGGGATCCTGGTGGGCATCCTGGCGGCGCTGGCGTTCAAAAAGACGCTGTTCCAGGGCGAGGCGGTACCCTTCGTGATGGAATTGCCCAATTATCGCCTGCCCAGCCCGCGCAGCGTCGTGCAGCTTCTGTGGGAAAAAGCCAAGGACTTTTTGCAGCGGGCCTTCACCGTGATCCTGATCGCCACGCTGGTGGTCTGGTTTTTGAAGAATTTCGATTTCCGCCTGAACCTGGTGGCGGATGAGCACGACAGCATCCTGGCCGCGATCGCGGGGCTCCTGGTTCCCCTGTTCAGGCCCCTGGGCGCGGATTGGGACTGGCGCGTGATCACATCCCTGGTCAGCGGCTTCCTGGCCAAGGAAAGCGTGGTTTCCACGCTCAATCTGCTCTATGAGTCGCAGGGCGGCGTCACCGCGGTTTTTTCCGCGCTGTCCGCGGCGGGGATCCTGGTGTTCAGCCTGCTGTATACCCCGTGCGTCGCCGCCGTCGCTTCCGTCAAGCGGGAGCTGGGCATGAAATGGGCGCTTTGCATGGTGCTTTGTCAGTGCGGCATCGCGTGGGCCGCGGCGCTGCTGGTGAAGCTGATCGGAATGGTGTTTGGAGGGTAAAGCATTGCATTTGAATCTTTGGGACGGACTGATTTTGCTCCTGGTCGCCGCGAGCGCGGCGCTCGCCCTGCGCCACATCGGCAGGCATAAGGACGCCGGCGGCTGCGGCGGAGACTGCGCTTCCTGCGCCTGCGCGTGCAACCGGCGTCAGAAGCGCTGAGTAAAGACGGCCATATTTCATGGTCTATTCACCCCCCTGCCGTTCATAGAATGCCAGCGGGGGTGATTTCATGGAAAAAGGGACGCGGGCCGCGCCGGACAGAAAAAACCACACGCTGAGCCTGGAAAACAGGCACAAGGCGCATTTGACCGGGGTCAGCGAGGTGCTGGGGTTTGATGAAAACCAGGTGTCGCTGCTCACCGATCATGGGGAGATCGCCCTGACGGGAGAAGGGCTGCATGTGACGAAGCTGATGCTGGAGGAAGGGCAATTGGCCGTGGAGGGCAAGATCGACGCCATCGCCTATACCCAGCGCGCCCGGCGCAGGGGCTTGTTCCGCCGGGATACGCCATGATCTTTTATGAGACGAGGGGCCAGGCGGAGTCGTTTTTGCTGCTGCTGTACGCGGGGTTTGCGGCGGGGGCGCTGTATGATCTTTTGCACATCCCGCACAGGCGCTTGCCCAAGTGCCTGGGAGCGGCGCTGGACATCCTCTGGTGCCTGTTCGCCGCCATCGCCTGCGGCCTGGCGCTGAGCCTGGGCGGCGAGGGGCGCGTGCGGCTGTATGCGCTGCTTGGCTTGCTTTGCGGCGGGGGCGTTTATTGCCTGGGCGTCCGGGCGCTGATCCTGGGGATCGCGCTTTTTTTCAAAAACAGGAGAAATAGGTAAACGGCGGGGCGGCAGCTTTCCGCCGTTTTTGCGTAAGCGCGAAAGCCGCGTCTTGTCAAAAACAGATAATGGTGGTATATTATAGCGGTAAACCCCGGGTGAATATCGATAAAAGTGGAGATTTCGGGCAGAATTTTTCCTAAATTTGGCGAAAAAGTAGCAATACGATCCCATTCATAGGGTGAAAAGAAGGATTTTTTTTCCCTGCGTCGAATATAAATACCGTTATCTCGATTAAAGGAGACGTATTCATGGCAACGGTTCTGGACATTGGCGTTGACCTGGGCACAGCCAGCGTGGTCATCTACGGGAAGGGCAAGGACGTGGTGCTCAACGAGCCCGCGGTCATTACCTTTGACCGGGACAGCCGCAATGTGCTTGCCGTGGGCGAGGAAGCGCGGCGCATGATGGGCCGCACCCCCAGCAACATTGCCGCCATCCGTCCTTTGCACAAAGGCATGGTCGCCGATATGGACATGGCCTGCACCATGCTGCGCTTTTTCGTGAACAAGGTGGTGGGCAAACGGCTGATCGGCGGGCCGAGGATCCTGATTTCCGTGCCCACGGGCGTCAACGAAATGGAGCGCCACCGGATCACGACCAGCCTTTTTGAAACCGGCGCGCGCCGCACCCAGCTGATGGACAGGCCCGTGGCGGCGGCCATCGGCGCGGGATTGCCCATCGGCGACGCGTACGGCGAAATGATCGTGGACGTGGGCGGGGGCACCACGGATATTGCCGTGGTTTCCCAGGGGCAGATCATCGCAAGCAATCGGGAAAGCGCCAACCACACGGGCGGCGACGCCTTTGACGACGCCATCATCCGCTATATCCGCAGGAAGCATAACCTCCTGATCGGCGATTTGACGGCGGAGGACCTGAAAATCAGCATCGGCTCCGCCCTGCCCCGGAACGAGCAATTCTATATGGAGATCACGGGCCGAAACCTGATTTCCGGCCTGCCCAAGGTGATGCGCATCACCAGCGACGAAATCACCGAAGCGCTGGACGATCCCCTGCACGATCTGCTGGAGGACATCCAGGCCGTGCTGGAAAAAACGCCGGCGGAGCTGCTGGCCGACATTTTTGAATCGGGCATCACCCTGTCCGGCGGCGGCGCGCAGCTGCCCGGCCTGTGCGAAGCGATCAGCATGGCGCTCAAGGTGGAATGCCGCCTGGCCGAATATCCGCAGGAGTGCGTTGCCCGCGGCTGCGGCCTGACCCTCGAAAACTGGAGCGAATACGGAAAATTCCTGAGCGACAGGCGAAAGAGGAGATAACGCTTTTTCCAGATGCAGACGCGCCGATCCCAGGCGCGTTTTTTCATTGGAAAAGAGCCGATATTGGCCCTCTTATTGCAAATTTTTTCCCGAATGCAGGAACAGGCATTGTTTTTTTGCGGAAAATTCAATATAATAATCATATGCGCAAACTACTGTTTTTCCTACGAACGAAGGAGGATCAACCATGACCGAAATGATGAACCAGCTGAAAAAAATCGGCATCATTCCCGTTGTCGTCCTGAACGATGTAAAGGATGCCCTGCCGCTGGCCGAGCGGCTCATGAAGGGCGGCCTGCCATGCGCGGAGGTCACCTTCCGCACCGCCGCGGCGGAGGAATCCATCCGGACCATGGCCAGGGCGTTTCCCGATATGATTCTTGGCGCCGGCACCGTGCTCACCACCGAGCAGGCGGACCGCGCCATTGACGCGGGCGCCAAGTTTATCGTGAGCCCGGGATTTAACCCCAAGGTGACCGAGCATGTGCTCAAAAAGGGCATGCCCATGACGCCCGGCGTCTGCACGCCCACCGAGATCGAAGCGGCCATGAGCCTGGGCCTGGACGTGCTCAAATTCTTCCCGGCCGAGCCCTCCGGCGGCCTGGCGATGATCAAAGCGGTCTGCGCCGCGTACGTGAACCTGCAAATCATGCCCACCGGCGGGATCAACGCCCAGAACGTCCGCGATTACTTAAAGTATGACAAGATCGTGGCTTGCGGCGGCAGCTGGATGGTCTCAGGCAGCCTGGTGAAGGAAGGCAAGTTTGACCAGATCGAACAGCTGGTCCGCGAAGCGGCCGGCATCGTAAAGGAAATCAGGGGGTAAGGAAAAATGGCTGTGAAAGTTGTAACCTTCGGTGAAATCATGCTGCGCCTCAAGAGCCCGGCCTATGAACGCCTGATGCAGTCCCCGGTGCTGGAAGCCACCTTCGGCGGCGGCGAAGCGAACGTATCCGTGTCCCTGGCCAACTACGGCCTGGATACCGCCTTTGTGACCGTTCTGCCGGACAACGACATCGGCAAAGCCTGCATGCGCGAGCTGCGCGGCTTTGGCGTGGACACCTCCAAGATCGTCTTCAAGCCCGGCCGCATGGGCATCTATTATCTGGAAACCGGCGCGGTGCAGCGGCCCAGCAAGGTGATCTACGACCGCGCGGGCAGCGCCATCGCCGAAGCCAATGAAAGCGACATCGATTGGGAAAAGGCGTTCGACGGCGCGTCCTGGTTCCACATCACCGGCATCGCCCCCGCCATCTCCCAGGGCGCTGCGGATCTGAGCCTGGCCGCGGTCAAGGCCGCGAAAAAGCTCGGCCTGCACGTGAGCTGCGACCTCAACTACCGCAAGAACCTCTGGAAATACGGCAAGACCGCCGATCAGGTGATGCGCGAATTGGTCCGGTATGTGGACACCGTGATCGCCAACGAAGAGGACTTCCAGAAGGCCCTGCTGCTCAAGGCCGAATCCGCCGGCAGCGTGGAAGAGGGCGAACTGAACCTGGAAAACTACAAGGCCATCGCGAAGCTGGCCATGGATACCTTCCCCAACATCCGGCGCGTGGCCATCACCCTGCGTGAATCCAAATCCGCCAACCACAACGATTGGAGCGCCTGCCTCTTCAACGGCAAGGATTTCTTCGTTTCCCGCAAGTACAGGATCACCGATATCGTGGACCGCGTGGGCGGCGGCGACAGCTTCGGCGGCGGGCTGATCTACGGCCTGAACACCTATGGCGACGAGCAGCAGGCCCTGGAATTTGCCGTGGCCGCCTCCTGCCTTAAGCACACCATCCCCGGCGACTACAACCGCATGAGCGTTTCCGAGGTCGAAAGCCTGATGAAGGGCTCCGGCTCCGGCCGCGTGCAAAGATAAAGCCCTGCAGCCCGTGTTTCCCGGCGTCGTATGACGCCGGTGAGGGTGTCGACAAAGTCAACCCCCTGCCATCGAAAGACAACTAAAGCAGTCTTTCGATGGGGACATCAATTTCTTGTAAAATGGCATTTCCAGGCAAGTATGCCTGGAAATGCCCATTTTACGGCCAGAAATTGATATAGGAAGCGGTCAAGGACCGCATGCCCGGGGCCTTCCGGCCCGCCCTGCTTTTCCTGGCGCTTCGGGCCCCGGCGGATCAGAATCGAAGGGCCTGCGGGCCCGGTCACATTCAATGAGCGATAAAATACGATAGGATGCAAGATCACCGGTACGGTGTATAACTGCGCCCTTGTATTCTTTTTTCTCCGTGTTATGATTGGGACGGAAAATTGGGATTTTGCGAGGGAAATATGTTCAAGGCAACGGAAAAAGACATTCGTCGGGTTCTGCATGATTACGGAATACAGGTCAAGAGCTTCACTTTTGAGGAATTGGAAAGGTACCATTACGAAAAGGATGATCCGGAATCCAGACAGGTGCGGCTGATTGCAAAGGTCAATCTTCAGAACGGCCGGTCTCTTGTTTTACGCTTCAAAAACGAAGATGACGCACCACAGGAAATTATGGAAGCCCAGAGCCGCTTTGCCGCTTTGCTGCATTCGCGTGGCATTGAAACGCCAAAGGCCTATACATCCGAAGGGTTTTATGCACGCCATTATCTCATTGATGGATATGATGTGATCGCAACGGTTGAGGATTTTGAAGATGGAGAAATCAAAACCGTTGATCCGATAACCGCGAGAGAAACTGGAGAATTGCTCGCACGAATGCACAATATCGCCGAAGAAGCGGACGCTCATGTTCAGAGCGAAGTGCTATTTGATCCGTTGGCTCCAAATGATCTTTTCGATTTTGATGCATTCGTTAAATGCGAAGAAAAACTGCTTGCGATTGACAGCGAGTTGTATCATGCCATCGTTCAAAAAAATGAATGGCTCGTGTCTCAGATCAGGCCTTTCGGAAATGAGCTTCGATATGCAGTTCAGGGCGATATTAGCGATTGCAATCTGTACCGGACGCAGAACGGAAGGCTTGGCGTGTTTGATTTCAACCGATGCGGCGACAATAATCTGTTCTTTGACGCTGTGATGCAGGCTGTTTTTGAAGCGCGGTTGATGGATTATCCGGAAGAGTTGGCCGGGCGTCAAGAGGAGGTCATCCTCTCTTCATTCCTGAAAGGCTATCATCAAGTGCGGCCGTTTTCAGAGGAACAAAAGGCTGTGTTTCCATACTTGCATGCTCTGATATCGGCTTTCTGGTGGGGTGATATGAAATGGGACGAAGACAGCTTGACAAAAGCGATCGAATCCGGCGATTGCAGCGCAGCGCATGAATGGATGGAAAGAATTTACCAGCATGAGCTATACCTTCTGCCGATGCCGGTATAGGCAAGCAAACCAACTTCCTATTTTCGCGATCTGAACGCAGCCCCATCGATGCGTCCCGGGGTTTGTCGACAGCCTGCCCGGCGCCGTATGACGCCGGGATTATTTGTTCAGGACCTGTTTTTCTCAAATCGCGCCGCTTCTCCCCGGCTTCGGAACAAAAAAACCCGCCGCGCGGAAAGCGCGGCAGGCGGGGCTTGCACGGATGGATCATTCGGCGGCCTTCACGGAGGTGATGTGGGGGTTCGCCCCGTTGTACCAGTAGAGGAAGCCTTCCAGATCGACCACGTCGCCGATGTTCAGCGCGGTCACGGCCTGATACACTTCGGTATCCTCGCCGCACAGGTAGCTTTCCACGGTGAAGGTGTAGACAGCGCCATACACTTCCACGTCGAAATACAGATCGCAGTTGGCGCCGGCCTGGCCGGAGCCGTCCCAGTTGTAGAGGAACGCGGCGTCGTTGCCGTTCGCGTCCTTCTTGGCGACGATCTTGGCGCCCTTGACGGCGATCTTCACGTTCTGATTTTCAACCAGGTTGTCCGCGGCCAGCAGGTCGGTCACGTCCAGGGGCTCGGCGATGAAGGGATCCGCATCCAGGATCTCGTACACCGCTTCGGTGATTTCCACTTCGCCCGCCCATTCGGCCTTATAGCCGGTCACGCGGATCTTGGTGCCGGGCACCAGCAGGTCGTAATCTTCCTTGCTGATGGGCATCTCGTAGAGGAAATAAGCGCCGTCTTCGGCCTGGGTGTAGAAGGTGGCGAGCCCGATGCCGTTCTTTTCCCACCAGCCCTGCTTGGCCTGCACATAGGTTTCAACCGTCACTTCGGTCTGCATCTCCGCCGCCACGTATTCTTCGTGGGTCATTACGGGGACGGCTTCTTCGGCCATCGCGCATACGCACGCGGCCAGCAGCATCATCGCAAGAACCAATGCCAAAGTCTTTTTCATTGTTCCTTCTCCTTTGATTTTATTG
Organism: Clostridia bacterium; assembly: GCA_017541205.1. Lineage (GTDB taxonomy): Bacteria > Bacillota > Clostridia > Christensenellales > Aristaeellaceae > RUG563. The sequence goes on from JAFXZO010000008.1 coordinate 26,667, forward strand.
GTGACCACCCATATTATACAGAAAAACAGAAAAGAAGTAAAGAGCGTTTTCTGGCTTTGTGGGCTTGCCGGACCGCCGGAAAACCGTAAAAAAACCGCGCGGCCGCTCAGACGGGCCGCCGCGCCTCCCCGGGCGCGCCCGCGCCCGCGGGATCCCCTTCGTTCAGCAGCTCGGCCGCGTCCCGGGCGGCATGCTCGGCAAGAAAGAAGGATTGGGAAAACGCATCCTCATCCTTAAGGCGCATGATCTGCTCGCGGCTGAGCGCCTGGCCGTCGCCCTGGCAGGCGTAGCAGCGGTACAGGCATTCGGGGCAGACGCAGCAATTGTCCCTTTCCGCGTGGATCATATAGCTTTCCAGGCCTTCCGCTTCGCAGCGCGGACACCCGCAGCGCATCCGCATCACCATCCCTTCATCGATCTTCATCCAGTATACCATGAACCGGGAAAAATGAAAATATGCAGATTTGGATGCATAAATACAATTTTGATGCAATCTGCGCCTTGGCCGGGCCTTGACACGCGAAAGGGATACAGTATAATGGATGCATGCCCGGAAAAACCGGGCAGGATAGAGGCGCGGCGGACAAAAGTACCGTGGGGGAGCCTGGCCGGGCGAGGAACCCAGGGGAAAGGGAACGCCGCCGAAGCGCGTTTTTTCGGCAAAAAAAGCGCGCTGGGCTGGAAGAAAAGATCTTTCAGACTGTCATGGCCTGGCCATGGAGCGCTATTCCGTGCTGCTTGCAGCAGCGTTTCGCGGGAGATGGCGCGTCCATGCTCCCGCTTTTTGATCCGTTCATGGCGGGCGGCACGCCCGATCATGCATATGAAAAGGAGGATACCCCGATGAAAAAACTGATTGCTGTCCTGCTTGCCCTGACGCTGCTTTCGTCCGTTGGCGCGGCTTTGGCGGAAGGCACCCTGCGCGTTGGCATGGAATGCGGCTATGCGCCCTATAACTGGCAGCAGACCGAAGAAAACGAATACACCGCCCGCATCGCGGACGGCAGCGGCTTTGCCGACGGCTACGACGTGCAGATCGCCCGCCGCATCGCCCAGGCGCTGGGCATGGAGCTGGAAATCGTAAAAACGGATTGGGACGGCCTGATCCCCTCCGTGCTTGCGGGCAATATCGACCTGATCATCGCCGGCATGAGCCCCACCGCGGAGCGCAAAATGACCATTGACTTTACCGATTATTACTACCAGAGCGAATTGGTCGTGGTGGTCCGCAAGGACGGCCCCTATGCCAACGCCACCAAGCTGGAGGATCTGTCCGGCGCGATCATCTGCGCGCAGCTCAACACCTTCCATGACACCGTGATCGATCAGATCCCCGGCGTTATCCACGATATGCCCCGCGAGACCTTCCCGGCCATGATCGTCGCCCTGCGCAGCGGCGCGGTGGACGGCTATATCGCCGAGCGCCCCGGCGCCGAGGCCGACACCCTGGCGAACCCGGACCTGACCTACATCAAGTTCGATGCGGACGTCGGCTTCCAGGCTTCCGAGGATGATACCGCGATTTCCATCGGCCTGGTGTACGGCAGCCCCCTCAAGGATACGATTAACCAGACCCTGGCTAAAATCAGCGAAGAGGAACGCGTGCAGATCATGCTGGACGCCACGGCCCGTCAGCCCCTGCTGGCCGAGTGATCCGATATTTCTGCTAAAGGACAGCGACAACTGAATCGACGATACAATTCAGCGCCGGGGACCCGCCCTGCTCCATGGGCTTTGCGGGCCGCCCGCGCGCCTGCTTTTATGGGGAAGAGGATACGCAATGGCCAACATACCTACGACGTTTTTTGGCTGGGTACAGTTTTTGCTGGAGAAATACGGGGAAATGTTCCTGCGCGGCACGGGCGTCACGCTGCTGGTGGCCCTGACGGGCACGGTGCTGGGCTTTTTGCTGGGCCTGCTGGTCGCCATCGTGCGCACCATCCCGCTGCCCAAGGGCTCCTGGCTGCGCAGGCTTCCGCTGCGCGCGGTGCATGTTCTGCTCAACGTTTATATTGAAGTGTTCCGCGGCACGCCCATGATCGTGCAGAGCATGGTGATTTACTACGGCTCCATGATGGTGGGCATCATGAAACGCGGCGCGCCCGTGCTGCCCGCGGCCATCTTTATCGTATCCATCAATACCGGCGCGTATATGGCCGAAATCATCCGCGGCGGCATCATCAGCGTGGACGTGGGCCAGAAGGAGGCCTGCACCGCCATCGGCATGACGCATTGGCAGAGCATGGTCAAGGTGGTGCTTCCCCAGGCGGTGCGCAACATCATGCCGTCCATCGGCAATGAATTCGTCGTCAACATCAAGGATTCGAGCGTGCTGAACGTGATTTCCCTGAACGAACTGTATTTCACCGGCAAAGGCGCGGCGGGCACGTACGGGCGGTATTTTGAGTCGTTCTTCGTGATCGCCTGCATTTACCTGGTGCTGACGTTCTCCGTGACCAGGCTCCTTCGCCTGATTGAAAAGAAAATGGACGGCAGCAAGCATTACACCATCTACGGCTCGCAGAGCGACAGCCATGCCAGCATCACCGTCCGGGAAGGGGAGGAAGCGTAACCGTGGAAACGATTCTGGAAATCAGGCATTTGGTCAAAAGCTTCGGGGATCATCAGGTGCTGCGGGATATCAGCTTCCAGGTGCGCACGGGCGAGGTGATCTGCGTCATCGGCTCTTCCGGCTCCGGCAAAAGCACCCTGCTGCGCTGCATCAATTTCCTCGAACAGCCCACCGGCGGCGAGATCCTCTACCACGGCAAAAACGCGGAAACAAATTGGAAACGCACCCTGTACCATTCCAAGGTGGGCATGGTGTTCCAATCCTTTAACCTGTTCGGCAACATGAACGCGCTGGAAAACTGCGTGCTGGGGCAGATGCAGGTGCTCAAAACCGGGCGCGCGGAGGCGGAAAAGAAAGCGCTGCATTATCTGGATAAGGTGGGGATGAGCGCATACCGCAGCGCGCGCCCTGCGCAGCTGTCGGGCGGCCAAAAGCA
>JAFXZO010000086.1 GCA_017541205.1 Clostridia bacterium
AGTGCTTCACGAACGCAGCTTCCAGGGTGAAGATGTCGGGAGCTTCGTCGCTGGTGGGGTTGGAGCCCAGCAGGTTGTCCACCTTGGTGGTGTAGGCGTTGCCGTCGGTGGGATAGATCTGGAATTCGATTTCCAGTTCGGGATGATCGGGCAGATAGTACTTTTCGATCATGCCCTGCAGCTCGTTGGTGAAGGACCAAACGACCAGCTTGATCTTGTCTTCCGCGCTGGCAATGCTGACGCAGCCAAGCAGCATCATAACGGCCAGAACCAGAGCAAGAGCCTTCTTCATAATGGGGTTCCTCCTTTTTTTATACGCGGTTTCCCGCGTTTTTCTTAACAGCGTATCCACGCTGCTAATAGCGAAAACATCGCCGCTTTTGAGAAGCGGGGCATGCAAAAGGGAGCTTTTCTGCCATATCCCTGCGCATACCAAACGAGCTTGGCTGTATTTTAGCACAAACTACACAAATTGTAAACAGATTTTTGTATTTTTCATCTCACTTTTTTTGCCGCATCCGGATATTTGTTCGGGCCTATTTTTGCGGGACAAAACAGCGCCGCGCCTGTATTCCTGTACATTTTCGGCCTTTTTGCGCCTTTTCTCTACAAAAAAACAGGCAAAACGCGCATCCGTTTTTTGCAATGAATGAGCAGGCCTCCCGCAAAAATTGAGGTTTCGCATCATTTGAGGAAACGGAAAGACGCATGTTCCCGAAATGTAACCAGCCCTTGTATACAATAGGAAGTATTATGATGCTATCTGGATGTATAACAGAATTTGACCCTTTTTTGTTCGGTTGTGTCCCCAATACCTCTTTACTATTTGGGAATTATATGATAGAATTTACACAAACGCGGTGCTTTTGCCGCAAATATGAAGGAGGAACATAGGTTATGAAGAAACTGGTTGCACTGGTACTGGCTCTGCTGATGGCGCTGAGCTGCTGCGTCGCCCTGGCTGACGACGTCACCGTGGCTTTCTCTCAGATCGGTCAGGAATCTGACTGGCGCACCGCCAATACCGACAGCATCGGCAAGTGGGTTGGCGAGCATGAAGGCTGGATCTACACCTATGACGATGCTCAGCAGAAGCAGGAAAACCAGATCAAGGCTCTGCGCAACTTCATCACCCAGGGCGTCGATGTGATCGTTCTGACCTGCATCGTGGACTCCGGCTGGGAAGAAGTCCTCAAGGAAATCAACGACGAGGAGATCCCGCTGATCCTGGTCGACCGTATGCCTGACTGCATGGACAAGATCGAATACTATGCCGCTTTCGGTGGCGACTTCGTTGAAGAAGGCCGTCGTCAGGTGGCGTGGGCCGGCGAATACCTCAAGACCCTCGGCCGCGGTGAAGAAGAAGTATCCGTCGCCATCATGGAAGGCACCACCGGTTCCGGCGCGCAGGTCGGCCGTACCGAAGGCAACCTGGCCGCTATGGAAGCTTATCCGAACATGAAGCTGGTTGCCCAGCAGAGCGGCAACTTCACCCGCGCTGAAGGCCAGGCTCTGATGGAGAGCTGGCTCAAGTCCATTGACAAGATCGACGTGCTGATCGCTCAGAACGACGACATGGCCCTGGGCGCCATCGAAGCCATCAAGGCTGCCGGCCTCGTGCCCGGCAAGGACATCATCATCGTGGGCTGCGACTCCGTTAAGGCTGCGTTCCAGGCCATCGTTGACGGCGAAATGAACGCCACCATCGAGTGCACTCCTCTGTACGGCCCCGCGGTTGTGCAGTGCATCGAAAACCTGCTCTCCGGCGTGCCCGGCTCCAAGGAACTGCAGCATCCCGATGAAGGCGTCTATGATATGGACGGCGGCATCGACGTGGGCGGCGTGGTTTCCATCAAGGCCGGCGACGTCATCGACGAGCGCGTGTATTGATGACAGCGCATACCAACGATTAAAAAATCACGAGTCCATGGCAGGGCGGATGGGCGACTTTCCGCCCTGCCTTTTCTTAAGGAGGGATCCCTTTGTCGGAGAATAACCTACTTGAAATGCGCCAGATAGAAATCCAATTTCCAGGCGTGAAAGCACTGGATAAGGTGGATTTTTTTATGCGTCCGGGAGAGATTCATTCTTTGCTGGGCGAGAATGGAGCGGGCAAATCCACACTGATCAAATGTTTGACAGGCGTGCATCATAAGGACGCCGGCACCATCATCCTGGATGGCAAAGAGATCCAGCCGCAAAGCCCACAGCACGCAATGGAAATGGGCATTTCTACCGTTTATCAGGAAGTCAATCTGTGCCCCAACCTGACCGTAGCGGAAAATATTTTTGTCGGCCGCCAACCCATGAAGCACGGCCAGATCGACTGGCGCACCATCAACCGCCGTGCCCGGGAGCTGATGGCCCGTTTCCGCATGGATATCGACGTGACGCGTCCTCTTTCCTATTTTTCCACCGCCATTCAGCAGATGGTGGCCATTGCGCGCGCGGTGGACGTGAAAGCGAAGATCCTGATCCTGGATGAGCCCACCTCTTCTTTGGACGATAACGAAGTGCAGCTGCTCTTCGACGTGATGCGCGACCTGCGGGCTGAGGGCATGGGCATTATCTTTATTACCCACTTTCTGGATCAGGTGTTCGCCATCAGCGATCGGCTGACGATTCTGCGCAACGGGTGCTTGGTGGGCACGTATAACATTCAGGACATCACCAAAGTGGAATTGGTTACCCAGATGGTCGGCAAGGACATGGACGCCATTTTCAATTTGAAGCGGCCCGATGTGGCGCCGGGCACGCCCGACCGCCTGACGGCCACCCATATCGGTTCGCCTGGAAAAATCGACGATATTTCCCTCAACGTGCGGGAGGGCGAGCTGATCGGCTTTGCGGGTCTGCTGGGCAGCGGCCGTACGGAAACGGCCGAATTGCTCTTCGGCGTAACGCACCTGTCCCACGGGACGATCGTTCTGACGGGGATCGGGGAGAACGCGAAGCAGAAAGGCAATAAAAAAATCAAGAATCCCTACGACGCGCTGACCAAGGGCCTGGCCTTCTGCCCGGAGGACCGCAAACGGGACGGCATCATCAGCGATCTGAGCATCCGTGAAAACATCGCGCTGGCCGTGCAGGCGCGCAAAGGCTTCCTGCATCCCATGAGCAGGCGCGAGCAAAACGCCCTTGCGGATAAATATATCGCGGAATTGGGCATCGCGACGCCCGACGCCGAAAAAAAGATCGGCGAACTGTCCGGCGGCAATCAGCAGAAGGTGATCCTGGCGCGGTGGATGGCCACCGATCCGCGGGTGCTGATCCTGGACGAACCCACGCGCGGTATCGACGTCGGCGCAAAAGCGGAGATTCAGCGGCTGATGCTGGAAATGTGCGAAAAAGGGGTGTCCATCATCTTCATCAGCTCCGAGCTGGACGAAATCATCCGCTGCTCCACCCGCATCATCGTCATGCGCGACCGCAAGAAGGTGGCGGAATTGGATGGCGAAAACTGCACGCAGGAAAAGATCCTGACCATTATCGCGGAAGGCGCCGAGGCCGCGGGAGGTGTGGCGTAATGAAAAAGAAAATCGATTTGACCCAGCTGCTTCGTTCCAAGGTTACCTGGGCCATTGTTGCGGAAATCCTGGTGCTGCTGGTATGCCTGATCGCGCGCCCGGACTTTTTCAGCCTGAAAATTCAGGAAGATACCGGGATGCTCTACGGCAACATCATCGATATCCTGAACCGTTCCAGCGAAATCACCATCATCGCCATGGGCATGACGCTGGTCATTGCGCTGGGCGGCACGGACTTGTCCGTAGGCGCCTTGGTGGCCGTGTCGGGCGCTATCGCGCTCAAGTTCATGCGCTGGGACGTGGCCGAGTATATCACGCCGGGCGACTATTCCGTAAAGCCTTACGCGCTGGCCTTGCTGGTGCCGCTGGGCGTATGCACGCTGATGGGCCTGTTCAACGGATTTTTGATTGCAAAGGGCGGCATGCAGCCCATCATCGCCACCCTGATCCTGATGGTCTGCGGCCGCGGCATCGCCCAGATCACCACGGACGGCAGGCAGTTCACCACAAAATTTACCCCCTTCTATCGCATCGCCAACAGCAGTTTTCTGGCCATCCCGATGCCGATCATCATCACAGCCGTGGTGATCCTGCTCATGTGGCTGTTTGTGCGGAAAACGGCCTTCGGCACGTTCGTTGAAGCCGTGGGCATCAACCGCAACGCCAGCCGCCTGTCCGGCATCAACGCGCAAATGGTCATCTTCATTGTTTTCGCCATCACCGGCCTGCTCTCCGGCGTTTCCGGGCTGATCTATTCCAGCCGCATCATGTCCAACGACTCGAACAACGCCGGATTGAACTTTGAAATGGACGCCATTCTTGCGGTGGTCATTGGCGGCACCAGCATGACCGGCGGTAAATTCAGCCTGGTGGGCACCGCGATCGGCTCCATTATCATCCGCACCATCGTCACCCTGGTGTATTACTTCGGCATCGCTTCCGAAGCCACCATGGCGTTCAAGGCGATGATCATCGCCGTGGTGATCGTGCTGCAGTCCGAACCTGTGAGCAATTACCTTTCCAAGCGCGCCAGGAACAGGGCGAAACTTGCGACGGGGGGTGTCAAATAATGGAGAATAATACGAATTCGCGGTGGCAAAGGCTGGTCAAAAAGCTGACAAACCCCAAATACATCATGGTGTACGCGACGGTTGGCATCCTGCTTCTCATCTATCTCTTCGGCAGCATCGCCTATGGCAATCTTGCCAGCGACCCGAAGAGCAACAAGGGATTTAACACCGTGAGAACGATCACCACCCTCTTTGTGGACAATGCGTACCTTGGTATTTCCGCCGTGGGAATGACGTTCGTGCTGATCACCGGCGGCATCGACTTGTCCGTTGCCGCTGTGGCGTCGCTGACGGGCATGTTTATCGCCTACGGCACCACCGAGCTGGGGATCAATCCCTGGATCTGCATCGCTTTCTCCCTGTTTGTAGGCGTAGGACTGGGCCTGCTGATGGGCTGGGTCATTCATTATCTGAATGTGCCGCCCTTCATTACGACGCTGACAGGCATGTTCCTGGCCCGCGGCGTATGCTCCCTGATCAGCGCGAAATCCATTACCATCAGCAACGACGTCATTGACGCGCTGGCCGGGTGGAAGGTCTATCTCTATCATCTGAAGGATGGGGAATGGGTGAAGATCAAGCCGACGGCATACATCAATTTCAACATCATCCTCTTTCTCGTGGTGCTGCTGGTGGGTATTTATCTGCTCCAGAGAACCAAGTTTGGCCGCAACGTGTACGCCATTGGCGGCAACGAGCAAAGCGCAAAGCTGATGGGCCTGCCGGTAGGCAAGACGAAGGTGCTGGTGTATGGCTTCAACGGGCTGTGCTCCGTGCTGGCCGGCATCGCCTTTACGCTGTATGTGAAGAGCGGCTGGAACCTTTCTTTGCAGGGCGGCGAGCTGGATGTGATCACCTGCGCCGTCATCGGCGGCACGCTGCTGACAGGCGGCGTTGGGTATATTCTGGGCACCTTCTTTGGCGTCGTGCTCAAGGCGCTGATCCCCTCGCTGATCACGTTCCAGGGCACCTTGAACTCCTGGTGGGGCAAGATCGCCACCGGCCTGCTGCTGCTGCTGTTCATCTTCATCCAGAAAGTCGTGGTCTCCTCCTCGGACGCGAACCGGAAAAAGAATTCGCAGACAGCGGAAAAAAGAATAACCTGATCATCAGAGGATCCCACGGATATGGAAAAGGGCACGGACGGGGCGGGGGCCTCCGCGGCCCCGGCAGCGCTTACTTGGCGATAATAATGTGATCTTTTTCCAACTTACCGACAAAGCGATAAAAAATCTCAATTTCCTGATCTTTGAAGCCGGAAGCAAGTTCCACCGGCTCATGGATCAGGTTTTTTCAATCAGGGTATCCATCCGCATGAACGACTTATTTCATGACATTATAACGGCATACCGTTATAATCTTATCAGAAGAGGGGTGACATCATGCAATTGAACGCAAGAATGGCGCGGCAAAACCTGTCCATCTACCGGCTGTCGAAAACCAGCGGCGTGCCCTACGCCACGCTGAACGACATCTGCAACGGAAAGGCGAAGCTGGAAAAGTGCAGCGCGGAAACGGTGTATCGGCTGGCGCGGGCGCTGGACGTGAGCATGGAGGAATTGCTTGCCCCCTATCTGACGAAGCGCAGCAGCTTTGAACTGTTCAAAAGCAGCGTGTGTCACCGCCTGAAGGAAATGGGCGACCTGGATTTTATTATGGACGCGCTGAAAAGCCGGGAAATCAGGACGTATTATGACCGGGGCTGGTATCCCGAAAGCCTGTATCTGCTGGCCATGCTGGACTATGTAAGCAGCCTGAACGGCGTGCCCCTGTGCAGCGAATACGACGATCTGCGTATTTGCCGCCTGGATAAGCCGCTGTATCCCGCCAGCGTTCTGGCGATCCGCGCCGCGTCGAAGGACGAAAGCGCCTTGATCCAGGCCGAGCGCGACGCCATCCCGGAGTTCAAGCGCTTCAATATTATCGAGTGCGACGTGCGAAATGCCGTTTGAAAACCGGATCGAATTCACCAAAGAAAACCTGGACTCCTATTTGAAGGAGGTCGCCAGGGAATACCGCCGCCTGGCCGGAAAAGGCACGCCCGCCGAACTGATCCTGATCGGCGGCGCTTCCATTCTCATCAATTACGGCTTTCGCGGCATGACCACCGATATCGACGCGCTGATTTTCGCATCCTCCGCCATGGAGGACGCCATCCTGCGGGTGGAGGAAAAATTCGATCTGCCCCACGGCTGGCTGAACGCGGACTTCACCCGGACGGAAGCCTATACCCCGAAGCTGAAAGAATATTCCGTTTATTACCGGCAATACGCCAACGTGCTGACCCTGCGCACTGTGTCGGCGGAATACCTGATCGCCATGAAGCTGCGCTCCGGCAGGCAGTACAAAAACGACCTGTCCGACGTGCTGGGCATCCTGGCCGAACACGAAAAACGGGGAGCGCCCCTCACCGTGGAACAGATCAAAAACGCCGTTTCCGACCTGTACGGCGATTGGAACGCGCTGCCCGAAAAATCACAGCGGTTTATGGAAGATGTGATGAACGACGGGCATTTTGACGCGCTGTATCGGCAGGTTTCCGCCGGTGAACAGGACGCGCACAGCGCCCTGCTTCGATTTGAAAAAGAGTATCCAGGTGTGACCAATGAAGCGAATGTGGATGAGATTATCAGAGCGCTTCAAGAAAAAACAGGAAAGAAGGGATGACCTGACGGAAAATTTGGTTAAAGATTTCCGCTGCTGCAAAAAGAAAAGAAAAAGCCCGGGAAAAATCTCCGGGGGAAGGCGAACTATTCCTCCGGATTTTTCCCGGGCTTTCTTGAGCCAGAAAACTTTTCGTAATCCCAATATTCCCCCTGCGCCGCCCTTTTTCCCTTTGCAGCACAAATCGAAGAAGAAACGTACTAAACCGCTTTTTCTTCCGTGATCGCGACGGTGATTTCCTTCGCCTCGCGGCAGGCGGCGAGCATTTTTTCGTTCAGCGGCTGGACGGCCATTTCGCCGGGGGTGAGGATCATTTTCTTCACGGACGCAAGCGGACGCTGATCGGCATATACGGTGAGGTAATGATCGCGGTAGACGCGGTCGGGGCGGAACATGAGATCGACCTGGGCGGTTTCATCGTTCAGCAGCAGCTTTTGCGGCACGGTCCCGCGGACGCCCTTGCCATCCCGGACGGGGATCTCCCTGCCCTGCCTGCGTTCGCCCAGGGCGTAGCGGGCGGCCATTTCGCCCGCGCGGAAGGATTCGTTGCTCACGTGGTCCACCAGGTCGTGCACGTGGAGCACGTTGCCGCACGCGAACACGCCGGGCACGCTGGTTTCCAGGGTGTCGGAGACCACCGCGCCGCTGGTGACGGGGCTGATTTCCACGCCCGCGCCGGCGGAGAGCTCGTTTTCCGGGATGAGGCCGACGGACAACAGCAGCGTATCGCAGTCAAATTCCATTTCTGTGCCGGGGATGGGCCGGCGGTTTTCATCGACCTTGGCGACGGTGACGCCGGTCAGGCGCTCCTTTCCGTGGATATCGATCACGGTGTGGGAGAGGTAGAGCGGGATATGATAATCCTGCAGGCATTGGACGATGTTGCGGTTGAGGCCGCTCGAATAGGGCATCAGCTCCACGCAGCACAGCACCTTCGCGCCCTGGAGCGTCATGCGCCGGGCCATGATGAGGCCGATATCGCCGCTGCCCAGGATGACCACGCGACGGCCGGGCATATAGCCCTCCAGGTTCACGAATTTCTGGGCCGTGCCCGCGCTGTAGATGCCGGCGCACCGGGTGCCCGGAATGGCGAGCGCGCCGCGGGGCCGCTCGCGGCAGCCCATGGCCAGGACGACGGCCTTTGCCTCAAAAATCTGCAGGCCGTGATCGCGGCTGACGGCGGTGACGCGCTTTTCGGGGCTGACGGAAAGCACCGTGACGCCCAGGCGGATATCAATGCCCATCCCGCGGGCGGTGTCGATATCGCGCTGCGCGTATTCGGGGCCGGTCAATTCTTCCTTGAAGCGGTGCAGGCCGAAGCCGTTATGGATGCACTGGCGCAGGATGCCGCCGGGCTGGTCCTCCCGCTCCAGAACGATCAGATTGTCAACGCCCGCCTTTTTCGCGGCGATGGCGGCGGCAAGGCCCGCCGGGCCCGCGCCGATCACCAGCACGTCCACCTGAATGATAGGTTCATTCATCGACCCGCGCCTCCTTTGCGATTTCGTTCAGCGTGCCGACAAGCAGCTTGCTTTCCCCGCCGCATTTGGTGATTTCCAGCGGCGATTTCCCCAATTCCTCGCACAGGATCTCCATCACGCGGGGCGAGCAGAACCCGCCCTGGCACCGGCCCATGCCGGCGCGCGTGCGGCGCTTGACCCCGTCGATGGACCTTGCGCCGACCGGACGGCGGATGGCGTCGCGGATCTCCGCCTCGGTGACCACCTCGCAGCGGCACACGATGCGTCCGTATTCCGGGTTTTTGCGGCAGGCTTCGGCGCGCTCCTCCTCGGTCATGGCGGAGAAGGGCCTGAGCAGCGGCACCGCGCTGCGCAGGAAGCGGGCGGAGGGCAGCTTCAAATGCTCGGCGACCATTTCCGCCAGCTCCTTGGCCACCGCGGGCGCGGCGGTCAGGCCGGGGCTTTCGATGCCGATCGCCTCAAAGGCGTTGTCCGGCGCGCCGTGCACGGGGCCGATGATAAAATCGTCCGTATCCGGGTGCGCGCGGACGCCGGAAAAGGTGGTGATGACGGAGCGCACGTTCACCTGGGGCCAGGTGAGGCGGCATTTTTCGAGCACAAAATCCAACCCCGCGCGCGTGGTCGCGGTATCGTCGGGATCGGGGATATCCTCGGCGGAGGGGCCAAGGAGCGCGTTCCCGTGCGCCGTGGGGGAAATCAGCACGCCCTTGCCCATCTTGGACGGCACCTGGAACATGGTGCGGCTGAACGGGCATTGGACGGTGTGATCCAGCAGGTAATATTCGCCGCGGCGGGGGATGATGCGGATCTTCTGATCGGAGATCTGGTTATGGAGCTCCGCGGCGCCGGTGCCCGCGCAGTTGATGATCGCCCGCGCGGATAAAACGCCCTTGGGCGTTTCGACATGCCAGGTATCGTCTTTTTCGTAGATTTTTGTTACGGGGCTGTCGAAGATGAATTCCACGCCGTTCTGCGCCGCGTGGTAGGCCAGGGCGAGGGTCATTTCGTAGGGGCTGACGACGGCGCTGGTAGGCGCGTACAGGGCGCAGACCACGTCGGGGTTGGTGTTCGGCTCCATGCGCAGGATCTCTTCGCGTTCGATGATCCTTAAGGAGGGCACGCCGTTTTGCTGGCCCTGGCCGTAGAGCTTTTGCAATGTCCTGCGGTCTTCCTCCGAAAAGCCGAGCACCAGCGCGCCGATGGGATCAAACGGCACGCCCAGCGTTTTCGTCAGCGCCGGATACATGGCCGCGCCTTTTACGTTATAATACGCTTTTTTCGTGCCGGGCTTCGCGTCGAAGCCCGCGTGCACGATGCCGCTGTTGGCCTTGCTCGCGGCGTCGGCCACGTCCTCGGCCCTGTCCAGCACGGCGATCCTGCCCTCCCAGCCGGACAATTGCCGCGCCAGGGCGCAGCCGGTCACGCCCGCGCCGATGATCAGAATATCATACATGCTCTTTTCTCCTTCTGGTTTTTCCCCTTCCGGCGCGCCTTTGGAAAACATATGGAAACATATGGGCCTGCCCCTTCAGACGGGCCGCGCGCCGTGGTTGTATGTCGCATGCGGCGCTTTGCGCGCCGAATAAGCATCCAATGGGAGTATAGCACAATTTCTTTCCCTTGCACAGCCTTTCCGACAGGAAACGCCGAAAAAAGAAAAGAAAACAGTGCGCGAGGTATGCCAAAAAGAAAAATATTATAAAATTATTAATAATGCTTGACAAATAATACTATGTTATATATAATACTGCTTGGAGGTGAGGAACATGGATTTGCAGATCAGGCGCGGCGCACTGCTGATGGGAAAGCCGAAGCAATTCTCTTGGTCCGGGTTTTTTCGGGGCTTATGGCCCGGCCGTCCGCGATCCGGACCCACCTTGGCTCCCGCGGAGAAAATCGTTGTTTTGCAAAATATAATGCTTGCAAAGCAATACTATGCGAAGTATAATAATGTTTGGAGGTGAGACGCTTGGATTCTCAGATGAAGAAAGGCATGGTGGAGGTCTGTATCCTGTCGCTGCTCAGCCGGGGGGATTCCTACGGCTACCAGCTGATCAAGGATATCCTGCCCATCATGGAACTGTCCGAATCCACGCTGTATCCGGTGCTGCGGCGCCTGGAGGCGGCGGACAGCCTGAAGGTCTACTCCGTTGAGCACAACGGGCGGCTGCGGAAATACTACGCCATTACCGACGAAGGCAGAAAACGGATCCAGGAATTTTTGCAGGAATGGGCGGACGTGAAAAAGGTGTACGATTTTATCGCGGATGTGAACGCTGGAAAGGAAGGGACGGAACGATGACCCGCAAAGAATATATGGAAACACTTAAGGAAAAGCTCGCTTTCATGGCGGAAGACGCCCGGCAGGGCATCCTGGATTATTACGCGGAAATGCTGGAGGACCGGATGGAGGACGGCCAGAGCGAGGAAGCCGCCGTGGCCGCGATGGAAAGCCCGGAGGAAATCGCCGCGCGTATCGCGCAGGAGCAGGGCAAAGCGGAATCGGAGATCCCCCTGGAGCTGGAAAACGAAGCGGCGCGCTTTGCCTCCATGGTGGACAGCGCGCTCGAATCCGCAAAGAAGGCGATCGACGAAGACGAAAAGGAAAAAGAACGGCGGGCAAAGAAGGCGGTCGAGATCGACGGGGCAAACGCGGATGTAAACGGTATCGTCAACAGCGTGCTGGACACCGTGTGCAGCGCCCTCGGCGAAGCGGGCAAGGCCGTGGACCAGGTGATGGACAAGATCACCGAAAAGACGGCCGCCCATGCCCAGTACGCGGAAAAAGCCGCGCGGGCCGCGGAGGACAAGAGCGAAAAATTCGTGGACGCCGTGTATGATTGGACGGAGGAAAAAACCTTCGGCGAATATGAGAAAAAGACCTTCGTCTGCCCCGCGGATCAGCTGCGCGCCGTGCGCCTGCACGCCGGGGAAATGCCCTTCCGCGTGCTGGGAACGGACGGCGACGAGGCCGTGCTGACCTACTACACCTGCGACGACGATCCTTACGAGGCGGGCGTTCAGGACGGCACGCTGTTCCTGCAAAGGTTACAAAGACCCATCACCGCGGGCCGGCTCAAGGTCATGATGTTCGGCGGCATTGTCCGGCTGTGGAGCAAATCCAGCCCCACGGTGGAGCTTTCGCTGCCCAGGGCCGCGCTGGTCGATCTTTACTGCCGCACCACCAACGCGTCCATCAAGGCGGAGGCGCTGGACGCGCTGTGCAACGTGGAGCTCAAAAGCTCCAACGGGCGCATTGTGCTCAAGGACATTGCCTGCAAGGATCTGAATTCCGTCACCAGCAACGGCCGCCAGGTCCTGGAAAACGTGCGCTGCAAGCAGGGCTTCCGCGTCGCCACCAGCAACGGCCGCATCGAAGGCCGCGGGCTGCTTGGCGAGCGGGACATCGTGCTGACCACGTCCAATGGCCGCGTGGTAATGGAAGATTCCCGCGCGAAGGATGCGATCAGCCTGACCTCAAGCAACGGCGCGGTTGAAATTTGGCGCTCAGACGCCGCTTCCGTGACGCTGCGCACCAGCAATTCCTCCATCCGCGGCGAACTGCCCGGCCCGCAGAGCGTCTGGGCCATCCAGAGCGGCACCAGCAACGGCCATAATTCCCTCCCCCGCGAGCAGGCGGGCGAAAAGCCCCTGCACGTTCGCACCAGCAACGGTTCCATCGATCTTCATTTTAGTTGACGCTCCATGCTTTCAGCCCCCTGATCGGCGACGGTCGGGGGCTTTTGTTTTTCTTTCGCCTCTCTTTCCGGCCCCGTTGACAAATGGGCCGGATGAAATTACAATAATATAGGCAAAGTATACCCGTTTTTTGCAAGGAGATTTTATGAAAGATTTCCCCCTTTATCGTTCTTCCCAATCGTGTTTGGCGTGCCTGCTCATCATCGTGGCCCCGCTGCTGCTTTTTTCTTTTTCGCCGATGATGGGGCTGTACGTCGTCAGCGCGGTGCTGTTTTTGCTGCCGATCGCGGTATGCGTTTCG
Organism: Clostridia bacterium; assembly: GCA_017541205.1. Lineage (GTDB taxonomy): Bacteria > Bacillota > Clostridia > Christensenellales > Aristaeellaceae > RUG563. The sequence goes on from JAFXZO010000086.1 coordinate 12,743, forward strand.
GGGCTGTGCAGCGGGCTTGCGGCGATGGCGGCGGGCACGCTGGCCGGGCTGCTGGCGATGTACCGGCTGCTTGGCCCGGCGGGGCTCGGCCTGGCCGCGGTTTACCTGCTGCCGATCGTGGCGGCCTTCGCGGTGGTGATCCTTAAAAGGATCCCCTTCTGGAAGGGCTGCGCCGGAATGATCGCGGTGCATCTTGCGTCGCTGATCGCGGTCTATGTGCTTTTGCAGCAGCGCACGGGCTGGCAATTGTACTCGGCCGCGGGCATCGCCGCTTCGGACTGGCTCAGGAACTGGGAGCTTGGCGACGCCATGCTCTATCAGCTCTATTCCTCCGGCTTTATCGATTTGAAGACCGGCCTGCAGCAGGATCTGTACGTCCTCTCGGACGCCGCGAGGGAGGACATGCTCCTCTCCGTTCGGACGCTGGTCACCACGCAATTGGAATCGCTGGTGCCCAACATCATCGTCAGCCAGAGCATCGTGGGCGGCGTGCTGTGCCTGCTGCTCCCGCTGCGCTTTGGGTTCATTGCGGAAGAAAAGCGCGTTTTCCTCCGCGAGGCGAAGGGCCGTCCCATCAAGCGCGGCAAGGAGCTCGGCCCGATGCTGACCGCCGAAACGCAGGAAGAAGAGAAGACCGCCGAAAAGGAAAAGATCGATTTTCCGGATATCGGCATGCCGCCCTTCCATCAATGGCATATCCCGCGCGGCAAGGGCTGGCAGGTGGGCGCCGCGCTGATCGCGGGGTATCTGCTTCGGTTCAGCGGCGAGCCCACGCTCCACATCGCCGGCGTGCTCCTCTATGCCGCCGCCTCGAGCCTCTTTTCCATCCAGGGCGCCGCGCTGGTCAACTTTATGCAGCGCACCCGCGGCGCGCAGCGCGGCTGGCGCATCGCGCTGCCGATCATCCTGATGCTCGTTTCGCTGCTGACGCTGATCGGCATCTTTGATCAGATCAATAATATCCGCGGGCTGCGCAAGCCCCGGGAACCAAAGGAGGACTTTTAATGAAGGTAATTCTGCTGGCCGATGTCAAGGGCGTTGGGAAAAAGCAGGAGATCGTGAACGTGAGCGACGGCTATGCCCGCAATTTCCTGTTCCCCAGGAAGCTGGCCACCGACGCGACACCCGGCGCCGCCAAGGAGCTGGAAAAGAAGCAGGCCGCCGAACGCGCCCGTGAGACCGAGCGCCGCATGAGCGCCGAAAAGAAGGCGGCCTCGCTGCGCGGCAAGGTGATCACCGTGGTGGCCAAGTGCGGCTCCCAGGGCCGGCTGTACGGCTCCGTGACCGGCGCGGAAATCGCCGAGGCGCTCAAAGCCCAGCACGGCGTGGACGTGGATAAGCGCAAGATCGAGCTGGCCGAGCCCATCCGCACCGTGGGCGAAACCGATGTGGTCGTGAAGCTCTATCCCGAAATCAGCGCCAAAATGCTGGTGCGGGTCACGGGCGGGGACGCGTAAATGGATACGCCCGCGGCTTTTTCAGCCGTACCCCCGCACAGCACGGAAGCGGAACGCTCCGTGCTCGGCGCGATGCTGCAAAGCAGCGGCGCGGTATCCTCGGCTGTGGAAGCCTTGGCCGAGGATGATTTTTACGTGCCCGCGCACAAAGAGATTTTCAGCGCTGCCAAGGCCCTGACCGCCAATCATTCCGCGGTGGACCTGGTCACCATGGACGCGGAGCTTTCCCGCCGCGGCACGCTGCCCGGCGTGGGCGGCATCGAATACCTGATCGATCTGACCCAGTTCGTGCCCACCACCGCCAACGTGAAGGACTATATCCGCATCGTTTCGGAAAAATCCACCCTGCGGCGGCTGATCATTGCGTCCGGCGAAATCTCCCAGGCCAGCTACGCCCAGGAACAGGGGTTGGACCAGGTGCTGGCCATGGCGGAAAAAAAGATCTTCGATATCGTGATGCGCCGCGACGGCGGCGAAGAATTGCAGCACATCCGGGACGTGCTGGCCCGCACCTACGAGCAGATGGAGGAATTGGTGCGCCTGAAGGGCGGCGTTTCCGGCGTGCCCACAGGCTTTTACAGCCTGGACAGCCTGCTGACCGGCCTGCACGGCGGCGAGCTGGTGCTGGTGGGCGCGCGGCCGTCCATGGGCAAAACCTCCTTCGCCATCAACATCGCCTCCCACGCCGTGCGCAAGGGCAAAAAAGTGGCCGTGTTCTCGCTCGAAATGCCGCGGGAGCAGATCGCCATGCGTATCCTGTGCGGCGAGGCGCGGGTCAATATGCAGTCGGTGCGCAAAGGGCAGCTGAGGGACGAGGACTGGGTGAAGCTCGCGCGGACCCTGGCCCCCCTTGCCGCCAGCGAAATGTACATCGACGATACCTCCGGCCTGACCCCGGGGCAACTGCGCTCCCGCTGCCGCCGGATGATGATGGACCACGGGCTGGACATGATCGTGGTGGACTACCTGCAATTGATGGGCTCCGATAACAAGGCGGAAAGCCGCCAGGTGGAAGTGAGCAACATCTCCAGAAGCTTAAAATCCATCGCCCAGGAGCTCAAGGTGCCCCTGGTCGCCTGCGCGCAGCTGAGCCGCGCCAACGAAAAGCGCGGCGGCAGCGGCCTGAGGCCCATGCTGAGCGACCTGCGCGATTCCGGCTCCATCGAGCAGGACGCGGACGTGGTCATGTTCCTGCACAGGGAAGCCTATTATAAGCGCGACGAGCAGGTGCCCGACAACATCGCCGAGGTCATCGTGGCCAAGCAGAGGAACGGTCCGCTCGGCACGGTCAAATTGGCCTGGCTGGGCGAGTATACGCTGTTTGACAATCTGGCGAACGACCTGTGATTCTTTCGGAAAAAAAGAAATCAATGATTGAAAAAACGCCGAAAATATGGTATTGTATAGCCAATCAATAACAAGGGGGATTGAATCATGAAACGTATGACAGCGCTTGTTTTGGCCCTGCTGCTGCTTTGCTGCTCCGCGATGGCGGAAATCGCCGCCGCGCCCGGCGAAGTGAAGCTCAACTTCCGCACCGAACCCAGCGCAAGCAAACAAATCTTCAGCTATCTTCCCGAAAACAACTGCATCTTCGTTTCCAGCAACGACGGCGATTACCTGGCTGACCTGGATCTTTCCCGCCTCACCGCTTACCAGGACCTGAACTTCATTTCCGGCACCACCTACGGGTATATCCATTTTACCCAGCGTGTCGGGAACCGCTCGCTCGAAGGCTTCATGAAGGCGGACGGCACGATGTGCGCCGAAGCCCAGTATGAAGAGCTTTACATCCTGAGCGAAAAATGGGCCGTCGGCTGCATGCTGCGCAAAGATAACACCGCCGCGGAATACGCCTATACCAGCTTCACCTCCTCCGACCACTACAACGTGGAAACCTGCGATGTGTATTATGACGGCCAGAAAATCGGCACCCTGAATTACGGCGAAGTGTTCAACCCCAAGGGAGACGCGCAGGGCGATTGGCTGGTGATGCGCGGCTACAATAAAACCCTGTTCACCCTGGACAAGGACTTCGTCAAGACCGATCGGGAAAGGACGAATGAATTCGTCACGGAAGGCAAGCAGGTCGTGCACGTTTCCTCCGGCCAGATCGCTTTCACGCCGGAATGCACCCTGAGCGCGGACCAGGTTTCCGAGTCCACCCGGTGGTTCAGCGACGAGCTTAAGGACCTGCAGGGCAACGTGCTGGCCGAAAAGCCCCAGGGCTGCAAATCCACCTTTACCGTCGGCGGCAAGTATATCTGCGCCATGTCCATCGGCGAAGAAAAATGGCGCTATGACGGGGACATCGCCATGACCGGCAATGTGCTGCGCGTCAAGGACGGCGTTTTCGACGATCTGTATGCCACCGAAAGCGGCCGCGTCTGGGCGATGAAGAAAACCGAAAGCGAAAACGTGTACCGGATCTCCCTGTTTGAGAGCGACGGCACCGCCATCCTCAAAGACGTGGAGCTGACCACGGATTATAAGCTCTACTCCATCAGCAATGATAAGACGAACGATTATTTCACTGCCTTCTACACCGACCAGGGGCATATCATCATCTCCGCGGAAACGGGCGTGTACGCCGAAAAAGCCAAATACATCACCGTCTGCGGCGATCAGCCGTTCATGATCCTGCAAAACAGCGATAACCAGTACGGCTTGCTTTCCGCCAGCGGCGCGATGGTCGTTCCCTACGCGGACGCTCAAATCGTCGCCGTCTCCAACGACGGCCACACGCTCATCTATCGTGACGCGATCTACGATATGGCGTGGTAAGCTTTCCCTTTCCATCCCGCCCGCCCCGCTCATGGGGCGGGTTTTTTTCTGCGGCTCCTGCTTTTTTCCACGCTTTGATTTATTCACCTATGGGATGAACCATTGTCCACTATATTTCCTCGCGCGAAGCGTATATCGACCCCGAAAGGGGATATCGAGGCGAAGCCATATCGAGCCCGAAGGGCATTTATAAGCGCCTGCGGCGCTCGAGATAACGCTGGCGCGTTTCGATATACGCTGACGCGTTCGATATGCCCCTTCGGGGCGTGATATGCGCTTCGCGCGATGGAGTTTGCTTTGATAAGTGGGGGCTGAGCGCGAATTCATCCGCAGTGGGCTGAGCGCGAATTCATCCGCGGGGATTGACAATTATTCCTTGCCCGCATATAATACTCATGTGCGAGGAACGGGAAAAAAGCCTGGGCACAGGGACGGACAAGAGAGGCGCGTCACCGGCTGAAAGCGCGCCGCGTCCATGCAGGCAGTGCCCCCGGGAGCAGCGAAGCGGAAAGATGGGCCCCATCCGTACGCTCCGCCGTGTGCGCCGCGTTAAGGCGATTCCAGCAAAACAGAGTGGATTTGACGGCATGCCGTTCTCTTAGGGGAAAGGGCATGTTTTTTTTCGCAGGGGGGAGACGCATGTTTGAAACGCTCAAGCGGGATCTGGACGCCGTATTGGCCCGCGATCCCGCCGCCCATTCCCGATGGGAGGTCTATTTCTGTTATCCCGGCTTCATCGCCGTGCGGCGGCACAAGCGCGCGCACAAGGCGTATCTGAAGGGGCATTTCTTCCGGGCGCGGCTTATCAATTTCCGCACGTACCAGAAAACCGGCATCGATATCCACCCGGGCGCGCAGATCGGGGAACGATTGTTCATCGACCACGGCACCGGCGTGGTGATCGGCGAAACCAGCGTGATCGGCGACGACGTGACCATCTACCAGGGCGCGACCCTGGGCGGCACGGGCAAGGACACCGGCAAGCGCCATCCCACCATCGGCAGCGGCGCCATCATCGGGGCCGGGGCCAAGGTGCTGGGCCCGATCACGATCGGCGAGCATGTGAAGGTCGGCGCCGGGGCCATCGTGCTCAAGGACGTGCCCGCGTACTGTACGGTGGTCGGCAACCCCGGGCGCGTGGTGCGCGGCCCGGAAAAGCGCCCCGATATCGACCTCAACCACGCCGACCTGCCCGATCCCGAGCTGGAGCGCTTCCAGGGCCTGGATCGCCGCCTGGAGCAGCTCGAAAAGCGGGAAAAGCAGCTGGAAGAAAAAGAGAATCATGCAAAGAAATGAGTTATTTTCGTATTATATTATCATAAGATAATGTTTTACATTATGGCTTTCTCGGAAGGGGGTCCGGGGGATACCTCTCTCTGGCCTGGGTAATGAGTGATAGGGAACCATTTTCGTGGTTCCAGGGAAAACCGCGCACTGTGAAGGTGACGCGGTTTTCCTTTTCCCAGCCACGTCCGATTTTAAGCCGGTTTCTTTTCTTTGGTTGAAGGTGTCGCCGTCACAGGATCGTTGAACATCGGAATATTGATTTCTCCAACGAAGTTGAAAATGATCTCGATGTGCTGGACATGATGACCGTCCGAATCAAATGGCGCGTAGACGATGATTTTCTGGATGAACTCGCTGACCATCGCCTGCGTGAGTTCGGGAATATCAACGTACTTGTTCACAAGCGCCATGAAGCGGTCATAGTTGTCGCTGGCTTCTTCCTGTGAAGCGATCAGGTTCTCCAGGCGGGCGATTTCGCTGGTCAGGCTTTCCCTTTCGGATTCGTAATCGGCGGACAAACGCTGATAGCGTTCCTTGGGCAGATCGCCCAGGGCGTAATCCTCGTATACTCTGCGTTCCAGCTTGTCCAGGTCTGTCAGCCGTTTCTTTGCCTGCGCCAACTTCTTCCGATCCTGCCGGATGCTCTTTTCCTGACTCTGCCGCCTGCATTGCAGCCATTCTTCCTCGAACCGTTCCACGTCGTCCCGCACGTAGGCGGTCAGCGTGCGAATCCGTTCCAGAACGAGGCTGCGGAGAACGTTTTCCCGAATGTAATGCGCAGTGCAATCGCCCCGTCCGCTTTTGTATTCCGAGCAGACGTACCGATCCTGTTTCCCTTCGCTTTTCTGGCGGGAACAGAAATGCAGCTTGCTTCCGCAGTCTGCGCAGAAGATCAGGCCGGAAAAGAAACCTTTCTGTGCTTCCCTGCGAACCGGACGATGCTTGATCTTCCGCAACTCCTGTACCCGTTCCCACTGTTCCTGCGAAACGATGGCTTCCTGGGTATTGGGGAAAACGCAGATGTTTTCCTCTTTATTCGGCTGCCGTTTTTTCAGCTTGTAGGATTTGGAGAAGGTTTTGAAGTTGCAGGTGCAGCCGGTGTATTCCTTCCGGTTCAGGATTCCGGTCACGGAACTGTCAGTCCACCGGTAGGGGTGATCCGGCAGCGGTTTGCCATGACGCTTCAAGTAAAGCGCACGTACCGTCAGAACGTGATCCGTTTCCAGGATGCGGGCAATGCTTTCCGGCCCTTTTCCTTCCAGCACCAAGTCGAAGATACGTTTCACCACAGGCGCGGCTTCTTCATCCACGATCCAGTGCCCTTTTTGTTCCGGGTCATCCAGGTAGCCATAGGGCGGGCGGCTGATGTGCTGACCGCTGGTTCCTTTGACTTTGACGATGGCTCGGATTTTGCGGCTGGTGTCTTTCGCATAGAAATCGTTGAAAAGATTTCTTACGGGGGTAAAGTCATTATCCCCTCGCGCTGAATCCACACCGTCATTTACGGCGATGAATCGAATATCGTTGTCTGGAAATTCCAGTTCCGTATAGCGGCCTACTTGCAGGTAGTCGCGTCCGAAACGGCTCATGTCCTTGACGATGATGATTCCGACCTTGCCTTCGCTCACCAGGGAAAGCAGTTCCTGCATGGCGGGACGGTTGAAGTTGGTGCCGGTGTAACCGTCATCGACGAATACGCGGATATTGGGAAAACCTTGCTCGGTTGCGTACTTCATCAGGAGAGTGCGTTGGTTCTGGATGGAATTTGACTCGCCGTCCAGGTCGTCTTCATTGGAGAGACGGCAGTATAACGCGGTAATCAATTGCTGACCCATTTCATTTGCCTCCTTCTTTGGATCAGCCGACACTACCGCAGTGCTCGTGTTTATCATATCACATTTGGACTCGTTTGTCATCATGCGAAAACAGCCTTTTGGGTCAGGGGATCATTGAACAGGAGGCGTTTCATTTTCCCTTGAAGATGCTCTGAACCGGCATATCTGGGATAAACAACATATTCCGTTTTGCCGAATTTCTGGTAACCGTGATCATATAACGCGTTATATACCTCCCGTTTCTTTTTCCAGTAATCCAACAATTCCTGCGGGGGCTCGTCATGAACCTCATAGACAGAATACAAATCCCAATGGCATTCTTCCGGTTCGGAAGAATAATCCAGGGAATAGGTTTCTTCATTCACAAAATCACTTCCTAATATATTGGTATAAAAATGCCTTATCGTACTCTTTTCAGACCTATTTGCCGCCCGCCCCCGGACTGATCGGGAACATCCCAGCCTGCGATTGGTTCGCATCATAGCCCTCTCGGCTCCCCGCGTTCCGCCGGGCTGCCCTCATTGTCTGCGACGGCCCACGCTTGCGCGCTTCAACGCTCGGACTGTGACTGGACAGAAGTATCATTATGGTCATACAAATATCATGGCAATCGGATGGCACCACACCACCCGTTTCGTTCGCTGTGGATCGCTCACTGAGTTCTTTCAGGTCATGGCGGCAGTTTACGGGTCGCTCCATCTGTATGGGATGTAACTGGAATGCTGCATATGGAATTGTAATTGAACATTTATGAATTATCACGATTGATAATTTTTCTGTTCGCTGTCATTATAACGCCGGATTCTGCTCTTGTCAAGCTGAAAATTATCAAAACAGATAATTTTTCTGTTGAAAAATTCTGCTCATAGCTGTATACTATGAGTGGGGCTGTTGTTTCAGAAAAAACAGACAGAAAGAATGGGAAGCATATGAAGGTTGGAGACAAAATCAAAAGGATCCGCCAGTTCCGAGGCATGACGCAGGCGGAACTGGGGAGAAAACTGGACATGGGCGATACATCCCAGGCCCGGATTGGCCAATATGAAATTGGATTCAGAACGCCGTCGAAAGAACTGCTGGACAAGATGGCAAAGGCGTTGGATGTGTCCCCGAACGCGCTGTATGACACGACCGGCAGCAATACGACCGAATTGATGGAGTTGTTCTTCTGGCTGGAAGAAGAGAATCCTGGCCTTATGCACGTTTTCCAGATGAAACGGATTCCAGGCGAAAGGGTGGATACCACCGAGGATATCAATGTGTATTACCACGATAACGCCTATTGGCCCGCCCACGCGCCCCATGGATTCTGGCTGAGATATGGTTCCTTCCTGGATGATTGCATGACTGAATGGGCTTTCCGGCAGCATGAACTGCGAATTGGTTTGATCACAAAGGAAGAATACTTTGAGTGGAAGATCAACTGGCCCGAAACAAGTGACGATTGTGGAAAGAGAATCCCTTATAAGGACTGGCGGAAGCAGCCGGAAAAAGATCGTCAACAAAAGGAATTGGATACCCTTCGCAGCCTGCTTCCCAAGCGGGACAATGATCTCGACGCCCTTCCCAATCTTCAGCGCCTTTCCGACGAACAGCTTGCGCCACTGGTGCCTGATTTGCTGGAATGGCTCCGTGATCCGCAAAATCGAATGGCGCGTTATGTCAGCGACCTGCTGGGGGAACGGCGGGAAATGATGATCCCCATCGTGGAAAAAATCATGGCAGGGGAAGATGAAGCCCTGAAATTTGGTATTCGGATGGAATTGATTCCCCGGATGGAAAAATGGGTCTGGAAGATCAGGTACTAAGAATAGCGTGTCAGTCGGTGATACATCATTATTGTGCTGCGCAGCTATACACTTCGCCAGATGTATTCTGACATTTCTTTCCGTCATTTTCGATGTAAGTGGCCAGATGCAACGCCCTCAAAAGCATTTGTTGCCGGATCAAAGGATTTTCTCGACTGCACCGTAAGGCAATCGTCCTTGAACCTGAGCAGCATATCCACGCCGCATGGCGCGTCCCCGATGATGAAACACCTGACCCGCAAGAGGTCCTTTTCGATCCAGCCGCCGGAGGAGAGGGTCGGACGCCCGGGCCACCCGGGGAAGGTGTCTTGGATGTTTTCCCCAATGCCGAACCGCAGGGGATTCTCCCCTTTGTCATTCTCCCAGATCAGGGTATTGCCCTGCAGTTCCACGCTCCTGAGGCCCAGCATGTTCGGCTCTTGAAAATAGTAGGGTCCAAGGTGCTCATGCCAGATGTCCGGGTCGCAATCCACCGGATGGGTGGAAAGTTCCATTTGCTCCGACACCATGTCTTCCAAGCCAATGTACGGATAGACCTCATCGAAGAAGGCGTCGTAAATCCGCTGGACACCCACGGGGTCCAGGCGCGTATCGGCGATGGTGCACAATAGCGCATCCTTATCCGGGCACGCCACCGCCAATTGGCCGCCCAGGCCGTACATGGCCCATCCGGCGCGCGTTCTCCAAACCTGCCAACCGTAGCCATATTGCTCCTCTCGGGCGATATTCAGTAAATTGTCTATATGCTTTTTCCCCATTTCCCGGCAGAACCATTCGGGGATATACCCGCCCCCGCCTTCCATGATCAGCCGGGCCACCTTGTGAAGATCCCGAAGAGACATACACAGCCCCGTGCCGCCCTGGCAGGCGCCGCTCGGATCACGAAGCCAGTACTTTGGATCTGCCGCGCTGATGGGCTCAAACACCCGCTGATTCAGGAAATCAATCACTTCTAGACCTGAAAGCCTTTTCACCAGGGAGGCAAGCACCTGGCTACAGCCCGTATCATAGTGGAATACTGTTCCCGGCTCGTGGGTGGGGGTCGCCGTGAAAAAGGGCTTCGTCCAATTCTCATCCACGCCTTCGCGGTAGGCGGTGGAGCGATAGCAGGTGGCCATGCGCAGCATATCGCGGAGGATCAGCCTCATCAGCCGCGGGTCGGGTTGCTCGGGCAGATAATCAGGGAAATAATCCACAATGTGATCATCCAGCCCGAGCTTTCCCTCCTCCATCAGGATGCCGATGGCAACGGCAGTCATGGACTTGCTGACGGAATACATCCGGTGCGGCTCGCCTTCCCGAAAGGGAGCGTAATATGCTGTTGCCTTGATTTCTCCACCCACGCTGAGGATGAAGCCGTGCATATTCACGTCCTCCCGCCGAAGGCGGCTGACGAAGTTTTCAATACGAGTCTTCAAACGATGATCCAGCATGACTGCATCTCCTTCTGTTTCATTGGCAATCCCGCTTTTATACGCCGGGGATTACCCGCTCATACTCGCACGCGGTCTGAATATACGCGCCGGTGCCCTTGAGATCGTAGCTTCCGACTGTTTCGCTGATATAATATGCGTAAGAACCGTCGCGGTAGCTTTCAGGCCGCCCACCCAGGCCCGCGCCAAAGCAGGTTTTCGCCAGGAACAGCGTTCCGTCCCGCATTTGCCCCACAAAATGCCGCTGCAGCGCCCGGAAGCTCTCCCGCGCTGCGATTCCCATTTCCGCCGGGACCACGCCGATCCGTGCCGCTTTCAGGATCGCGCAGGTTATTAGGCAGGAAGCGGAGGATTCCAGGTAGTTTCCTTCCCGCCCCGGACAGTCCATGACCTGGAGCCACGCGCCGTCCACGCGCGTTTCCAGCATTCGGACCGCCAGCTTCTCAAAGATCGTACGGATCGGCTCATAGCAATCGTGTTTGCTTGGCAGCAGCTCCAGCACATCCGCCAGGCCCAGCATATACCAGCCTACGGCTCTTCCCCAGGCATGAGCAGACCGCCCCGTCTGCGGATCGGCCCAAAGCTGGGATCGGGATTCATCCCATCCGTGGTGATTCATCCCGGTATAGGGGTCATAGGTATGTTCATAAGCCAATCGCAGCTGATTCGCCGCGTCCCGAATACCTTCCTCATCGCCCGTCATCAGGCAATAATCCACGTAAAACGGCGCGGCCATGTGCAGCCCATCCAGCCACATTTGCCAAGGGTAGCATTGCTTGTGCCAGAAACCGCCGTCGGATGTGCGGGGCTGGCGGCGCAGCTGTTCCCGGAGCACGTCCGCGGCTTTCCGATATTTTTCTTCTCCTGTGGTCTTGTACAGATAAAGCAGCTGGCGGCCATTGCAAATGTAGTCCAGATTGAACGAATCGAAGTTGTAATCACGGATGCTGCCAGTATCGTCCGTCACGAAGGTATCCATGGCATCCTTGATATAGTCGAAATACTTTTGGTCACCAGTCAGGGCATACAGCGCCTCCATACCGCGCCATACCACGCCGTAATCATAGCTCCAGCGGCTTGTGAGCAGCCCATAGCGCCGCATCAGGCAATTCGCCATGAGCAATGCGGACCGGGGCATGAAATTGTTCAGCATTCGTTTCCCTCCATCCAGCCAGGCCGACGTTTGCCAAAGCGCGCTCCCGTCGGTCCTTTTAGGCTTCCAGCCGCACACTGTCATCTGTGTCCAGCCATGGACCTTGAGCGTTCTTTACTCGGACGCCCCGCAGATCGACGTTGACCGCGTTTCGCAGGAAAAAGCCGGCTCGCTGCATTTCCGGGCAGCCGTCCATCATGGCGGGACGGCCCGCTGGTCCGTCCGCCATTTCCACGATCACATCCTGCATGGATACGCCCTCTATAGGCATTTCAGCCAAACCGTAAAAGAAGCCTGCGCAGGCTGTACAGCCCCTGGCCCGCACCTCCGAAATAGATACGTCCATGAGGCATGGCGTGGATGAGGTCACGGGATAAGGGGCTTTGTCCCATACGCGCTTCATTTTGCCGTCCGCTCCGCAGAAATAATACATATTGAACACAAAGGGGCACATGACCTTTTCCATGACAAGGTTGCTGAAATGAATTCCTTCCACCGTGCCGCCCCGTCCCCGGCGCGTCTTCAGGCGAATGCCCCGATCCGTTTCATAGAACACACAGGAAGAAACCACTACATTGCGGATATCGCCGCTCATTTCGCTGCCCAGCACCACGCCGCCGTGGCCGTGGAGAAAATGACAGGTGGTGATGATGATCCGCTCACAGGGCTGGCGGTTAGGTGTCGCTTCCGTGCCGGACTTGATGGCGATGCAGTCGTCTCCCACGTCGATGGTGCAGCCGCTGATGAGCACATCCTGGCAGGCATCCGGGTTGATACCGTCTGTATTGGGCGAGCTGGCAGGATTCTTTATCGTAAGGCCGCGTATCATCACGTTTCGGCAGCGCAGCGGGTGCACCGTCCAGCAGGGGGAATTGGTCAGCGTCACGTTTTCCAGCACCACACGCTCACAATCCGAGAAGCAAACCAGATAGGGCCTTGGATGGCTCAATTCCTGTGAAAAGAGCTTTTTCCACCAATAAGATCCTTGACCGTCCACCGTTCCATAACCGGTCACGCATACGTTTTTCGCTTTTTCGGCATAAATGCACGCCTGATGAATCAATCCAGCGATCCCTTCAAATTCCAGCTCCACAAGCGGAAAGGCTGCTTCGTCCTGATGAAAGCGCAATACCGCGCCGGATTCCAAGTTCAGCGTCATATCGTCGTACAGGCGGATCGAGCCTGTGGGATACACCCCTGCCGGAACGGTCAGTACGCCCCCGCCCTGCTGTTTCAGATCGGCAATGGCGCGGAGAAAGGCTTCCGTCCAATCCTCGCCGTTCCGGCTGTATGCCGCGTAATCCCGAATGTTCATCCTATCTCTCCCTTCCGTACCCAGAGGAACAAAGCTTGCGCCTCATCATGTCAGCACGCTGTCCTCCCGGGCGATCAGGCCAAAGTAATCGTCCGCTTCTACATTTTCAAAATCCGTCTCCGGCCAGCCGGGATTCGTCATTCGGCTCAGGAACAGGCCGGCGATCCGGCTGGCCCCTTCCTCCTGCAAATGGCTGTTGTCAGACAATCCGTCGGGATAGTTTTTGCTGCCCGCGGGCGCGTGGCAATAAACGCGCTTGGAGTTTTTCACGCCCGCTGCCTGCACCATCTGCATGGTGGCCTTTTCCAAATCAATGAGGCGCACGCCCCGGTAATCCGCCAGGTTCCGCATGGCGTCCGGGTAAGCCCCGTGGGTGGGAATCAGCCTGCCGTCTTCGGAAAAATGCCGCCGGGCGATGGGCGTGACCAGAATGGGCTCCGCCCCCTGACGCCGGGCCGCGTCAATGTACATGGAAAGGTATTCCGGAAAGGTGACGCGGGGATTGGTGCCGCGCTCCGGGTCGGGCTTTTCGTCGTTGTGAGAAAAGGAAACGATCAGCTTGTCGCCCTTTCGCAGGCACAGTTCAATGAAGTTCAGCCGTTTTTCGGCGATGAAGCTTTTGCTGCTGCGTCCGTTGACCGCGCAGTTTTCCACATACGCTTCGATCCCACGAGCGTTCAAATGGGCCTGCAGCTTCTGACCCCAGCCCATCATGGGATACCGGCTTTTATCGTAATTTGCCATGGTGCTGTCGCCGCACAGGAACCAGGTGGGCACCCGTTTGTCGGGCCGCCAGTTGTCCCAGCCGCCCAACACTTCCTGCACGGAATAATCCGCCGCTTCCACAGCCGTCATGCGCTTTTGCCTGGGATGACGGGTGCTCTGATCCGCCCGTGCCCCGGTGGTGCCAAACTCGGCGTAACGCTCGGTTACAAGCTTTTCCCTGTCCCAGTCGTTAAATCCCAGCGACGCCACGTGCTCATCCATATCGCAGTTCAAAAACACCGTGCGGGAGAACTTGCGCCAGGGGCGGCCAAGGAACGCCTGGCCCTCCTCGCATTCGCCAGTCAATGTACAGTTGTGGAATACCAGGCCGTAGGGCTGCTCTTCCGGCGTGTTGGCGGCGGTATACAGCCCGCCCCGGGCGTTCATGAACAGGGTGCAGCGCTCGAACCAGCAGCGGTAGGGACCGAAAATAAAGTCAACGTCGCCCTGAATGAAGCAATCCTCAAAATACTGACGGCTGGAAGTCAGCGTGCTGTCCCCGATGCTCTCCACGTACTCCGCCCGGGCCTGGCGTGGCGCGATAAAATCCACCACCTTTTGCATGAGCGGGCCGCAGAACAGGGTATCCTGATGGGCGATCATGCGCACATTGCGCCACACGCCCCGATCCCCCGCAGCGTATACTGCCACGGCCTGACCCACGTCGCGCCCATCCCCCGCGTCGTTGCGGATGGTCAGGTTTTCCACTTCCACGTTGTTACCCGTCACCATGAAGGTGGCGGAAAGGAAGGTGCCCCGTTCCGTGCCGTCGGGGTTCAGATCCTTGGCGCAGCCCTTGGCGGTGATCACCGTGCGGTCTCTGGCTTCACCAATAATTCGCACATTGTCCTTGTTCACCACCACCCGCTCATGAAACTCTTCCATGCGCAGAAGCAATATGGTGGGCGCCTGCCCCCCGCCCGGAATGGCGTCAATTGCCTGCTGAATGGAAGTGAAATCCCCGCTGCCGTCTTTCGCGATGATATACATGCTTTGTGCCTCCTTAAACCAATCCCAGTTCTTTCAGCTTTTCCGCCGTCATTCGGGCATAAAACGCCGCCCCGGCGCGCTGGGTGTGGGTATCGTCGGCGCTGCCGTCGGGATAAGCGGGATAGATGCCTGGCTCTGTATACAGAAACAGCTTCCGGCTTTCCGCGTCCCCCATCTCCCGGATCAGGCGGATACCCTGCTCATACAGGTCGATCAGCGGCACGCTCCGCTGCCGGGCCAGCGTACGGATCACATTCGGGTATTCCCCGTGAGACTCCAACAGCTTCCCGTTCCGCCAGTATCGGCGGCAAATGGGCGTCATCAGCACAGGCTGAGCTCCGTGGAGGATGGCGGTATCCACATAAATTTCCAGGTTATGATAAAAGGAGGTCCAGGGATCGGTGTGCCGCCAAACCAGGTCGCTCGTGTCGTTGTGGGTGAACTGGATCAGTAAAAGGTCGCCTGGCTGGATTTCAGTTTCAATCCTTTGCAGCCGGCCTTCGGACAGAAAGGATTTTGTGCTCCTGCCGCCCATGGCCCGGTTTTCCACCCGGATACCGGGGATGAATTCACCAAGCACCTGGCCCCAGCCTGTAATCGGAGCTTCCTCCGGTTTATAACTGGCGGCGGTGGAATCGCCGCAGACGAAAATGGTCACGATAGCTCCTCCTCCGTTCGGATGGTTTGTTTCGTAATGATCAGCCCTTTTCCGGCCTCGCAGGGAATGGACCTTCCGTCCCACAATCGCAGTACGCCGTCCTGCGCGGGGATAATACGCGCTTCCCAGTTGTCTTCCTGCCAGTCGATATCCACGGTGTAACCGCCCCGGGCTCTCAAGCCCCGCACGCTGCCTTTTATCCAGTGAGGCGGCAGGGCGGGCAGGATGCGCAGGAAGCCCTCGTGGCTTTGCAGCAGCATTTCCGCGATACCGGCAGTATAGCCGAAGTTTCCATCGATCTGGAAGGGCGGATGATTATCGAATAGATTGGGCAGTGTGGATTTTTCCAAAAGCAGCCGGATGTTTTCCCCGGCTTTTTCCCCGTCCAGGAGCCTGGCCCACAGGCAGATGATCCATGCCCGGCTCCAGCCAGTGTGCCCGCCCCCGTGGGCCAGGCGGCTTTCAATGGTTGCCCGGGCGGCGGTAAATGCCGCCTTCCTGTCCGGTGTGATGCCGTGCCCCGGATACAGCGCAAACAAATGGGACATGTGCCGGTGCCCCGGGCAGGCATCCCGGCAATCCCGCAGCCATTCCTTTACCAGCCCGTTTTCGATCTGCACCGGACGTAGCTTTTTCTTGAACGCCGTGTAACGGGCCGTATCCTTGTTCAGAGCTTCTCCCGTTTCCTCCAGCGCCGTCAGCAGTTCCCATAAAATCTGCTGATCCATGGCCGCCCGGTCCGTCAGCGATCCGGATTCCCCGTGAGGCGCGATATAGATGTTTTCCGGCGATGTGGAAGGGCTGATGCGGATGCTGTTTTCATCTTCCTCCGCGATATCCAGCAGGAATTTCGCAGCTTGTTCCGTGAGAGGATAATGTTTCCGCAAAAAATCTCCATCCAGCGTATACCGCCAATGCTCGGCAATATGCAGGCACAGCCAGGCCGCGCCCATGGGCCAGTAGGTGGCGGCGGGGTAAATATCCTGAGGCGCGCAGTCCCCCCACAGATCGGTGTTATGGTGGGCCACCCAGCCCTCCGCCCCGTACATCTTTCGGGCTACATCCTGTCCATGAGGATACATGCGCCAAAGATGATCCATCAGCGGCAGGTGACAATCATTGAGATTGCAGCTTTCCGCGGGCCAATAATTCATTTCTGTGTTGATATTGATGGTGTATTTCCCATCCCAGGGCGGCCGGAAATCTTCGTTCCAGATGCCCTGCAGATTCGCAGGCAAGGAACCTGGGCGGGAGCAGGAGAAAAGCAGGTATCGGCCATAGGCAAAATGCAGGGCCTCCAGTCCGTTATCCCGCTCTCCCTCAGCGTAACGCCGCAGCCGCTCATCTGTGGGCAGTGCGGCCAGGTTCTCATCGTCCGCCAGGTCGAGGGTGCAGGCCTTAGCATATTGCGCGATATCCACGATGTGGGCTTCCAGGAGGGTTTCATATCCTTCCTTTTCCGCCCCATCCAACTTCTGAAGACAGGCGGAAAGCAGATCGTCGTTATAATAGCTGGTGGCCGCTGCCAGATACAATTCGCACGTTTCCGGGCAGCGGATCACACTGCCCACGGCTTGAACGCCCTCACCCACGCAACGGCAAACAGCCATCCATTGTACGCCATTATCCCCAGTCTGTCCGCGAAGCATCATGGTGCGCCCATCCAACGCCTCCATCCGGTCCATGTACACACTGCGGCTCAGAATCAGCCGGAAGGGAAAGCCTCGATACCGCAGGGCCATGACTTGATGAGGATAAGAGACAAAGCATTCCCGGAAGCACGCTTTTCCTTTCATCGTGTATTCCGTCCGGGCAATGCCGGTATCCAGATCCAGAGACCGGCGGTAATTCTCTGTGGGTACCGCAAAGCGGGTCATATCCTGCTTGAACAGGCCCCGCAGGCCGTGCATGCAGGCGGGAGGCTCCCCGTCCAGCTGCTGCAGGATCACATCGCACAGCGGCTCATAGTGTCTTTCCCCGTTGGGCATGCCAGTCAGTGCTTCTTCCGCCAGCCAGGTGGCTTCCTGAATGCGGTCCTCCCGCAGCAATTGCCGGATGCGAGGCAGATTTTCTTTCGCGCTGGGATTCACCCGGCTGCGGAAGCCTCCGTACCACAGGCTGTCAGCATTCATGGGAATGCGCTCAATGAGCGCTCCCCCAAACACCATGGCCCCTATGCGCCCGTTGCCCAGGGGCAAGGCTTCGTTCCAGTTGGCGGCGGGCTGTCGATACCACAGTTGGTTCATGGCTCATTCTCCCATGGAAAAACCGGGGCTGCCGGCCCAATCCGACAGCCCCGGCCGAGGTTTTACAGTTTGCTGAGAAAATTACCGGGCCATGAAACCGTCATACGCAGCCTGGTAGGCGGCGATCAGGTCTTCGATGCCCATCTTCTGCAGCTGATCCATGTAGTTGTCGAAGTTGGTCAGAGGTTCTTCACCCTTGATAAACTTCTGAGTCATTTCACTGATATAGCTATTGATTTCATCTACCTGGGGAGCGGCAGCCTTCTGGGCGTCCACGCTCAGCACGATAGCGGCAGGATATTCCAGCGCGTTGCTGCCTTCGCCCCACAGCTTCGCGGAATCCACGTAATGCTGTTCACGGGTAGAAGCCAGATAATCACCAGCGCCCCAACGGGGGAAGGACACATGGCTCATGGCGTAGCGATACTTGTTGGCGAAAGCGCCGGTGCCATCATAGAAATCTTCGGTCATCAGATTAGCCCATTCGGTTTCATGCTTCACGCCGTTTTCATCCACGGTGTAGGTACCGTTGCCCTTGGTCCAGGCGGTATCATCGCGGCCGGTCAGGATGGGATCACCGTCCAGAATGCCCCAGGTGGTGCAGTTGGTGCCTTCTTCGGTGTACATGGCGTCGATCAGGCGGGCAGCGGCTTCCACATTCTTGCAGTCCACAGTGATAACGGTGGTGAAACGATCACCATAGGAGATATTATAGTCACAGGCAAATACGCGGCCCTGAGCGTCTTCAACCCAGGGGAAAGCGATGTAATCAGCATCGGGGTTCTTTTCCTTCAGCTGGGGCAGGCGCTGCTCCCAATAGTTGCTCAGGCCCATCCAGGAGCCAGCCAGGTCAGCGATGATATTGGCATCCTTGGCATCAGCACCGGCCAAACCGCCTTCTTCGGTCCAAATATCTTTGACCAAGCCTTCGGAATACCACTTATTCATGGTTTCAAGGTATTCCTTGTAGTTCTGGGTGTATTCGCCAAAGCCGACCTTGCCGGTATCGGGATCGATGTAAGCGCCGCTCAGGATATCGAAAGCGGGCAGGAAATAGGTATAGCCGGCCTGGCCGCCGTCGAAGGGAATTTCATCCTGTTCGCCGTTGCCGTTGGGATCCAGATCACGGAAAGCAACCAGCATTTCGTACCAGCCATCGATGGTGGTGGGCATTTCTTCGATACCCACGTTCTCCATCCAGTCCTTGCGGCCCTGCAGGCCATACCAGGTGGCGGCCACTTTTTCATCGGGGGTGCTCAGAGGGTTGATGACGGTGAAGTACAGGTAACGGCCCTGATCGTCCTTCAGGGTCTTGGCCACTTCGGGATGCGCTTCCAGCAGAGCCTTGTAGTTGGGCATATACTTGTCGATGACGTCGTTCAGCTCGATGATGATGCCATCATTGTACAGCTGGCTCACGCCGCCGGCATACATGTTGTTGTGCTGGGCCTGGATGACATCGGGATAGTTGCCGCTGGCCAGCATTGCCAAGTACAGGGCAGGCTGTTCATCGCGGGAGCCCAGAACGAGCTGCCAGTCGATTTTCACGTCGGCCATATCCTGAATCTTCAGCAGGCCAACGAGCCCCTGGTAGATGTAGGGTTCATACACGGCGTTGGACATGGGCAGCAGAGAGTAGGAGACAGTGTCGGCAGCCAAGGCAGTTCCGCACAGGGCGAGCAGCATGACAGCCACCAGTAAGAGAGACAGGATTTTCTTCATACGAGAAAACCTCCTTATGAAATATTTCCAGCGGCTCGCAGCCGCTTAGGAACGAGGTCAGGGAAAACAGTCTGATTCTATCCTTCCATGATTTGAGTAATTCTCTGCTGCATGGATTTTTCCTTCACTGCTTGGCATAAAAACTACCGGTTTCGCCGCCCGTTTCGATCCACGCATCACATACCCGTCAGGCCGGAACGCTCCACACCTTCCATGAACCGACGCTGCAGGATCAGATAAGCGATCATGATCGGAATGATGCACAGGAATGTGGCCGCCATCAGCATGGCTTCGTTGAAAATAATGCCTTCCAGTTCATTGACCTGAATCATGGTATGGTTTTCTTTATTCAGCAAGTCATACAAAGAGGGCAGTACGCTGGGCAGCATTCGATAGTCCGGCTTGCCGCTCATATAAATCGTAGGTTCAAAGTAATCGTTCCAGTGCCACACCATAGAAAGCACGCAGCATACCAGCATAGGCGCCTGGGCCATGGGCAGCATGATACGGGCGTAGGTGCGCAATGGGCCGCAGCCGTCCACCCGGGCCGCTTCCTCCATTTCGTAGGGCAGACCCATAAAGAACTGGCGGAAAAGGAAAATGAAGAATCCTCCGTTCAGGCCGAAGCCAAAGAATGTTGGAACCAAAAGCGGCATAAATGTATTGAGCCATTTCCAATCGGAATACTGCTTATACAGCGGGAAGATAATGACCTGAACGGGCACGATCATCATCAGAATAACCACCACAAACAAAATATTCTTTAGTCTGAAACGATACCGCGCAAAGGCGTAGCCCGTCAAAGCGCAGGAAATCACATGCCCCAGGGTGCCCACCGCGCAGACCAGCACATTGTTCCATACATAGCGCCGAAAGCCCATGCGTCGGAAAGCGATGGAATAATTGCTCCAGGTTGCACGGCTGGGCAGCCATTTTACGGTGATGTTCACCAGGTCATCTTCCGTCATCAAGGATTTTACGATCATGGAAATAAAAGGATAAAGGAAAATAAAGCTTAAGGCACAAAGCAGGAAATAGAAAGCAAAACGAATAACAAACGTTTTGGCGAAACGGGATGCTTTGCTTTTCCTCGCATTGCTTTTTACCATGGCTGAATTCACGCTTTTCACTCCTTTGTCATTTGCCGCTGCCGCCGTTCGTCTTTCGGAAGGGGGGATCAGCTTTTCGATCCGGAATCGTAGATGTGCCTCCGCATCAGCAGGATGCATAACAGGCAGATGACCAGCGCAAAAATGAAGTAGAGCCAACTCATAGCGGCGGCATATTCATACTGCTGATTGGTGAAATTCATTTTATAGATATAATCCACCATGGGGTTGGTGCCGTCCGTAAAGAAAGCCACGATTGTATAAATGACATTCATCATGATAACCGGCGAAATCATAGGCAGCGTGATTTTCCAGAACATCTCCCACTCCGTTGCTCCGTCCACACGGGCGGCTTCGTACAGGGAGCCGGAAATGCCCTGCAGCCCTGCCAGGAACAGCACGATCTGCACGCCGCTTTTCCACAATACCAGCGTGATTCGGTCCAGGAAGCCCTGTACGACTTCCGTGATGCTGGCGCCCAGCAATTCGGCAATCAGCTTGGGTACCATGATGCCGGTGGTGATGGTAGTACCGTCCACCCCCATGCCCAGCAGCTGCTTCATGATATATCCGGTACCCAGCAGCACGGGGATGAAGAACGCAGTGCGGAAAAACCCGCGGCCCACCATCTTCCGGTTAATCAGAATGGCAATGACCAGAGAAAACACGATACACAAAGGCGTATTGAGCAGCGTATCATAGATGACTTGCAGGAAGGTGGGCACGAACTTGATGTCATAGAAGAAGATGTACTGATAATTTTCCAATCCCACCCATGCGGTTTTCAGTCCCTTGAATTCCACAATATCGGAAAAAGCCAGCCGAATGGACACGAAAATGGGATAGGCAAAGAACAGGCAAACGCCCACCAGCCACGGAATCAGAAAAATGTAGGCTTCCAACGAGCGTTTTCGGTCTATCCCCATGCGCCTTTTCTGTTTGGGCAGGGGCATGCTTTTTACAGTCACAGGCCGCGCCTCCTTCTGTTTGCATCAAAAATGCATTTTATTGCTCGGCTTTCACGGCGATCCAGCTTTGGGCGGGAATGTCCGTTCCATCCGCCTGATCTGTTTCCTGAGCGTAATTGACGTAAATCACCGTACCGTTTTCGTAGGTCACTTTCACCAGGGTATCGCTGACGCGCTCGTGGCGCAGGATCAGCTGATCGGCAAGCTCCGCCAGCGGGCCTTCGGTAAACTGCTTCGCAGCCCAGGCGACCCGATCCTGCCAGGCGGTGTATTCGGCGGAAAACAGGCTCTGATAATCGGTGTACATCAGTTCTTCCGTGTTGTCGTACGTCAATTCAAAATACGGGGTATATCCCATTTCCACCCAGCGCAGCACTTCCCGTTCCAAATCGCTGGACAGGTTACCGGGCTTCGCCGCGTATTCCACCAGTCCGTGAAGAGCAATCTGGTAGAAGGGCACGGATTCGGTGGTGAACTGATAGCCGAAATCTTCATAGGGCACATCGGTAAAGAAATCCGCGTGGCCCAGCAGACAGGCGTTGCCGCCTTCCGCCTCCGCCGCGCCGAAGGTCGCCTTGGCCTCATCCAGCATAGCGCGATAGATGGCCAAGGTTTCTTTTGCCGCGGTATACCTGCGGGCGCCGTAATTGTAGCCTACATACTGGCCCATACGCTCAAACCGCACAGCATCCAATGAAAAGCCGGAGGCTTTTTTCAGGAATTGATCAAACTTTTCTTTCGCAATGTCAGAACTAAGAAGAAACACTGTTTCTTCCCGATCCGTCAGGATCATGTGGTTGCCGGTATACACCACGTCATTGCGATGGGAATAGCCCCCCTGATCTGAAGCGGCTTCCATGAAATTGGCTGTAAGAGAGAGGGTGGCTCCCAGTTCATGGGCGGTATCCAGCAGATTATTCAAATCCCCGTCGTTTCCGATGGAGCCGCTTAACGGAAAACAGTCCGGCGTTTTTCCATAACCGTTTCGTGTCCAGCCCTTCACGGAGGCACGAATATTTTTCACGCCTAAAGCATTCAGAGATTTCAGAATATCCCGGGCCTGGGAAAGCGTGGTCACGGTGCGGAGGGTATCAAAGAGCAGACCTTCCTCCGGAGCGTTCATAAAAATATCAATTGCGGCAGCAGGGCTTTGCGCGCTCCTTTTTACCGTTCCATTTTTCAGCAGATAGTCGCGCCATTCACAGGCCATCGTGCTGTAATCGGGGTTCTCTTCCTCCAGGAACAGGATGCGCACCTGATAATCCGTCCGAATATCGTCTTTATCGAACACCTTGATATCGCGGGTGTTTACGCGGGTATCGCTGAAAGAACGGCGATACTGGAAGTTGGCGAAGAGATAGTTGATACCAATGATATTGTTGGAGCTGTTTACAGAAATACGGCTGGTTTCCGCTCCTTCCTCTATGATCGCCATCAGACCATAACCGCCCCGGTTCATACCAAACACCGGCATAAGGACCTTTGGCGCTTCCTGATCAAACATATCCAGCAGCGCAGGCTGTTTGGCATAGTCGCCAAAAACGGAATACAGCCGGGAGGGTTCCTTGTAATGGGCGTTATCCTGGAATTCCATGACAGCGCCGCAGCCGTCCGGATAGAGGAAGAAGCCCTCGGCGGTATCGGAAGCGGAAAACAGGAAGGGCAGCATATCCACACTGACCAGGGAAAAATCTCCGTCTTCCCGGATGCCGGCATAGGGCACGCGGGCCACCAGGCTATTTCCGTCCAGCAGGATCTCCGCCTGCACGCCCACCTGGTAGGAACCAAGGTAATAGGTGAGCCGGACGCCATTTTCGATCAGTTCGTAGGTAGCTTCCAGCGCCTTCTCCGCCATCAGGGAAATGTTGTTTACCACGCCCAGGCCCGTTGCCAGATTGGTGCAGTTGACAGCCAATAGAGAAGTGATCCTCTTTTGCTGGGCGGGGATGATTTTGAGCCCCGCCGCTGTTTCATCATTCATCGTGGAGGACCAGGTTTTCCCTGTCAGCGTGTCCTGAATATCAATCGAACAATAATTGGGAGACAGATACAGGCTCAGCCTGTCGTTTCGGGCGATCAGGATTTTTTCTTCCGCCGTCTCCTCCATGAGGGCCGGGGCGCCCAGCAGCAGCACCGCGCAAAAGATGAGCACAAGGAACGTTTTCTTCATGCCGCGCCCTCCTTCCCTACATGCGGTAAATGATTTCATAGTACACTTCCCGAATCATGGTGACGAACTGGGAAGAGATGGTGAACAACAGCACGATGGTGGCCCAGATGACCGCCATAGTAAAGACGGTGAGCAGCACTACCAGCAAGGTTTTGGCTGCGCTGTACTCGTTCATTTCCTTGAGGCCGACGATCATGAGCAGGATCACCCACAGCAGCAGCCCGCCGGTCAGCACGCCGTACAAGCCGGCCTGGCCCCCGTCCATGAGCCGGGAGAGAAGCACCACCGGCACCGTAAACACCACATAGGGCACCAGCGTCAGCGTATTGTAGAGCATGGATTCGCCGATCTTGGTGGCCCCGTCCAAGATGGTGGTCATGGCGTAGGAGGCCAGAATCCACGTGAGCACCGGCACGAATAGCTTTCCGATCTCCAGCACCAGATTGGCCTTGCGCACGGAAACAGATGCCAGGGGGTAATGCGTAAAGTAGATGGAAAAGATGCTCACGCCCAGGGCCAGAATCAGCAGCGCCAGGACCAGGATCACGCCCGTTTTCTTAAAGGAATCGTCTCCCCGGCGTTTTTTGATGTACTCGCTGACCACAATGGGATGGAACAGCATCATGACGCACATTTTGACGCCCGTCATTTTAATCCCCTCCCCATCTGCACGTCGTCGGCCCACTGATCCGCTTTTTTCTTGGCCAGGGACAGCAGTTTCACGGCGATGAACGCCACAGCCACCACCAGCACCACCACCAGCAGGAAATGCTGTCGGAAGTATTCATGCCGGTATTCGGCAAAGGCTTCTGAGTAGCCTTCTTTATCGCTGGCCAGTTCGTAAGAGCGAAGGGCGCTTTCCCAATCCTCCTGTTTCCCCAGGATCTTGGCCACGCCCCGGTGAGCCAGGGCATAGTTGCTGTCGATTTCCAGGGCCTGCTGCCAGTAGACCAGCGCTTCCTGATACCGCCCTTCACCGTGCAGCGTCACCGCCTGGTGCACCAATTGAATAAAGTGAGTTGGTTTGAATACGGTGATTTCGTTGTTCTGATAATCCAGCACATACAGATAGCCTTCACTGTCCGCATCAATGCTGATGGGGATCTGAAACAACCCGCCGGTATCTCCCAGGCCGCCGAAGCAGCACAGAAGATTTCCGTCCTGGTCGTACTGGTAAATCAGGCCGGTGCCCCGGTCTACCACAGTGATGATGCCGTTTGCCTCCACCGTCACGTCGGCAAAAGTGGGCTCCAGCAGTTTTGTGGTCGCGCCGGCAGAACGGTCAGGCAGGATAAAACCATAGGTTTGCTCAGGGTAGGTGTTGGTGCCCACGGAATTCAGCTTTCTGATCTGCGCGGTGTTTTTGTTGGAGAGGATACCGTAGATCATGTTATCCGCACCGATGAAGAAATTGGAATAGCTGGCAGGCTCCTGCTTTACGGTTCGTTCGATTTGACTTTTGCTACCGAACAGCCGGATCAGGAAACGGGACAGGGAGAATTCCACCTTGTCCGCACCTAAATACCCGCGGAAATTGTTGCCTTCGTCCAGGGCGATCAGGTTCGCACCCTTTAATGCGTAAATATAACCCGTGTTCGCAACGAAAATCTTCTGCACGTCGAAGGTAAAGTTGCTTCCCAGCAGGCTGGAATCCGGCTTCACGTACACCTTGCGGTCGGAAAGATCGGCGTTAAGGGTCACGATGCGTAAGTTTCCGGTATCGGCGATCCAGATGCTGCCGTCGGCGTGCACATATACGCCCCGGGGCTTTTTAAGTTTCGCGCCGCCGCCCTCGGTGATTTCCCGAAGCACATGGCCCTCCCGGGTCATTTGCAGCACCCGATTGTTTTCTCCGTCCGCCACATACAGCGTATCGTCCGGGGCCACGAAAAGATCCTCCGGGTGGTTCATGAACCCGGCCTCGCCCAAGTTCTTGATGGTGTCGTACACCTCATAGGCGGCGGGAATGGGAACGAAATTGTTTTCTGTGTTCGTGCTGTCCGGGTCCACCACGAAGGCGTCCATACCCACCACAGCCTGGGCTGTCTGTGCCCACAGCAGAAGGAACGCCAGCGAAAGAAGAAGGACTTTTTTCTTCATAGCGGCCTCCTTACGACTTGATTCCCGAGAAGGACATTGTTTCCATGACCTTGCCGCGCATGATGGCGAATACCAGGATGGAGGGCACCGTGGTAAGGAAAGTGGCCGCGCCTACGGTACCGGCTCGGGCTACCACGCCTGCGCCGCCGGCCAGGGTCTGCAGCGCCAGGGGCAGTGTCTTTAAAGCGTTGCTGGAAATGAAAATCAAGGGAGAAAAATAATCGTTCCAGTTGTTCACGAAGGAGAATACCGCCAGGGTGGTCCAGGCAGGCTTGAGCAGCGGCATGGCGATGGTCCAGAACACCTTGAATTCCTTGGCCCCGTCGATGCGGGCGGCCTCCAGGATGGAATCAGGAAGCTGCTCGCAGAATTGCTTCACCAGGAAAAAGTTGTAGGCTACCGCGATCTTGGGAATGATTAGCGCCCAATAGCTGTTCACTAAGCCCAGTTTATTCACCACCAGGTAGTTGGGGATTTGGGTCACGTGGGTGGAAAAGCTCAGCGCCGCCACCACCACCGCGAAAATGACGCCGCTGCCAGCCGGCTTGTGCTTCACCAGCCCGTAAGCGCCCATACAGCAAACCATCACGCTGGCAAGCACCGTGACCACGGTAGTAAAGAGCGAATTGAAAATATACCGGGTGAAAGGAACCGTGGAGGAGGAAAGGGAGGTAAGCAAATCACTGAAATTCCGCAGCGTGGGTTTGTGCACAATGAGCCGGGGCGGATAGATATACAATTCATCCAGCGGCATCAGGCTGCGGCACACCATGGCGAATAGGGGCAAGCCCGCAATCACCACCAAAACGGTGAGCAGCAGGTACAGCATAAACCGGGAAAACGTGAGCCTGTGCAAACGGAGCTTAAAACGATGCGGCTTATAAACGGCTTTTGTGGTCATGGCGGTTATCCTCCTTTCCTCAAGTGTTGTCTCTGAATACCCGCATACAAATCCGACCCAGCGTAAAGGTGATCACGAACAGGGCCATGGCCACCGCGCTGGCGTAGCCCATGTTGAAGCGGGTGAAAGCGTAGTCGTACAGATGGGCCACGATCGTGTGGGCAGCGTAGTTGGGGCTGGGCATGCCGGCCACGGCGGTGGCCACGTCGAACACGCCGAAGGCCCCCACAATAGCGTTGATGGCCCCGAACAGCATTTGGGGCTTCATCATGGGCAGGGTGATATAGCGCAGCTCCTGGAATTTGTTCTTGATGCCGTCCACCCGGGCGGCTTCGTACATGGCGGGATCCACGTTCTGCAAGCCCGCCAGGAACACCAGGAATCCAGTGCCCATGCTCATCCATACGGAAATGATCATGATGACGGGCAGTACGTAGTTGGCGTCCTTGGTCCACAAAATGGGCTCCAGGATCAGGCCTGCCCGCAAAAGCAGGTTATTGATGTAACCGTACCGGTCGCCGGAAAACAGGATCAGCCAGATGTTTGCCATGGCAACGCCGCTGGTCAGGCTAGGAGCATAGAACATGAGGGAAAAGAAACCGCGGCCCCGCTTTACCAGGGTAATCAGCCACGCCATCAAAAAGGAAGCGAAATAGCCGATAGGGCCGGTGATCACGGCGAATACCATGGTATTTTTCAGCGAGATCAGGAATACGTCGTCATCCAAGATCAGCTGGGAATAGTTGCTGATACCAACAAAGCGGGGGGTTTGGATCATGTTGTAATTGGTCAGGCTGTAATACATGGCCACGGCAACCGGCACGATCACGAACACGGCAAACAGGATGAGAAAGGGTAGCAGGAACGCATAGCCTGTGCCATTTTTCCGCATCCATTCTTTCAAGCCGTTTTTTTTCACCGCCTGCGCTTGCACGGCGATCAACTCCCTTCATTCTGGTGGGGAATAGTCCGGGAAAGGGATTCCGTGGAGTAGGCTTTCCTTATTCCAAGCCAAACTCCAACCGTTTATTGTGCAGTTCCTTATTAATGTCCTTGACGGCCTTTTCCAGAGCGTCACGCGCGTTTTCGTTGTTGATGACCACCCGGTTCCAGGCGTTGATGATGTGGCGACCCGTGAAATAACCGCCGGGCACGATCAATTGCTCCTCCGCCGCGTTCATCTGCGCCTTGATCACCCGCTCATGCCGGGCGTCCCAGGGAAGGGAGTAGAAGGCGTTCACATTGGCGGTGTTCCATCTTGCGCCCATGCCCAAAATGGCTTCCAGTTCGCGGCCATACCGGGTCTGTGTTTCCTCACTGCACCACCATTTCAGGAATTCCCAAGCGGCTTCCTTCTTTTCGCTCTGGCTCAGGATGATGTTGGCGGTGGAAGCCGTGGTGCCCACCGTGTGTTTCACCGTACCATCCGCCTGCAGCGTGCCGGGCACAGGAGCGATGCTCCAGCGGCCGTACAGTTCCGGTGCGGAGGTCATGAGCTGCATATAGGTGGTAAAATTACCGATGCCGATGGGCATGGTACCGGTGCGGATGCGGGTAAAGAAGTTGCTTTCCGCGTCAATTTCATAGTTGGCATACATATCCGTCCAGGTCTTGAACGCCTTGTAGGCTTCAGGGGTATCCAGGCCGGAGGCCACACCGTCGCCCTGGTAATAATCGCCGCCCATCTGTAAAAGCAGCATGGTGAAACCGCGCAGCGCGCCGGGGGAATTGCTGGAAACGGAGGTGTCCACCGGCAGGGAGAAGCTCATATTGTTTTCATACAGCCGGGGCAGCACCTTCTGGTACAGGTCCGTCCAGGTTTCCGGCAATTCCAGTCCCAGTTCGTTAAGAACGTCCTGCCGGTAGATCATGCAGGTGAAATCCATGGTTTCCGGCAGCGCGTACACCCCGCCGTTGTACTTGAAGGGGATCAGGCTGCTTTCATAGAAGCTGGCTGCTGCATCTTCAAAATCCGGGAACTGGCTCAAATCCACCACAGCACCGCGGAAGGCGAACTCATTAGGCAAATTATACTGCACGCTCAGCGCCACGTCCGGCGCGGTGCCGCTGGCAACGGAGAGCATGATGGTATTGACGGAGCCTGTGGACAACTGCCCCGCGGGAAGCACATGCAGATTGATCACGATGCCGGTTTGGGGGGTGAAATCTTCGTCAGCCAGTTCCTTCAAAATCTCACCCCACTCGGTGCCCCGGGCAATCCACACGTTCAGCACAGTGGTTTCCGCGTCTTTGGGCATGTCGTCCACGATCAGGCCGACGCTGTCATAGTCTTTGGAGAAGGAGGCAATAAAATTTTCTCCCGTCACCGCCATGCGCTGCCAGAAATTGGAGGTGGTTATGTCAAAAGGTGCGTCCGGCGCGGTAAGCACCAGGTAATCCATAGCCATGGGGCATTTTTCGATAGAGGCGATGTAGGTTCCCAGGTTGCTTTGGGCGTTATCCAGGTCGCTTAACGCCTTGGGGATGCGGTCCACATCCTCGGCGAAGAAATGCAATTGGTCGATGATCTGCCGGTAGTTGTTTTCCATAGAGGTGGTTTCGCTGGAAATGGAAGCCAGCAGGTCGGCGCTTTCCACCAGCCGGTCTGCCAGGTAGGTCAGCTGTCCGCTGAGCTCCGGCATGGTGCGGTACAGGTCGTATTCATAGTTGTAGTCGGGCTCGGAACCAGTGATTTTCACGATTTCCCGCTGCACCTGGCCCAGGTATGTGGTGTCCTTTTCCGTGCGGCGCATGATTTCGCCGATAGGTCCCAGCTTCACGGTGGCGGTCAGCGTATGCACGCCCTTTTCCAGGAAGAACTGGTAGGGCGTCCCGTTTTCGTCCCGCAGGGTTTCACCGTACCAATGGCTGTCATAAGGGAAGGAATACAGCTTCATCTCCTCAAAGGGGATTTCCCCGTCGATCATGATCTGGCGGTAGGAGGGCATACCGGGGTCGGTGCTCTGGAGCACTTTAAAATGAATGGCGTATAGGCCGGATTCCGGCACGTCGATCTCCCAGCTTACCGCCGCGTTGCCCAGCCGCCAGCGATAGCCGCCCACGATATTCAGCACCCGTTCCGCGCCGGATTTAGGTTCGGTCATGGGATCGGCGTCGGATTCGCGGCGGATCACGTTTTCACTGCGCCAGGCGCTGTTTTCTGCCTGTAACTTGATCATCGTATCGTCAGGCACTGCCTGATAACCCGCCGCTTGCCATTCGGCAAGTTTTTCGGCGTAGGTGGGATAGGTTTGCGGCGCGATGAAAGCGATTTCCCCCAGTACAACGGGCTGGTCCACATAATGCAGGGCGATTTCGTGCTCCCCGGCGGAAAGATAGAACTGCAGCGGATCCACATAGATCGCCTGCTGATCCACCGCTCGCACGGTCTGCCACACTTCTTTTTCGTACATATGCGGCCACACTTCGTCTCCGATAGCGTTCACCCGCATTTTGCCGTTTTCCTGCACTTCCTCCTCAAACACGCGGTAGAAGCACAGGTTGTTGGCCTCCTCAAAGGGGGTTTCCCCGTCGATGGTGATTTTACGCTGCATCTTGGCCTCGTTGCCGCCCAAGGCCAAATAGGAAACTTGAAGTTCGTACAAGCCGGGGTGCTCCACCGTGATATGCCAAAGGGCGGTGCTTTCGCTGTCGCCGGAGGACAGTACGGTGTCCCATCCACCCTGAGCCGTGGGGTACAGGGCGTCATATGCTTCAAAATGCTCCACAAGCGTAATGTCGCCGGAAAGCTCCGCGTCGGCAGGATTCAGCACGATCCATGCATCCTGCGGCGCGGGAATATAAACGTCGGGCTCCTGGGTCCATTCCACCTGCAAATCGCCGTATTCGATGGCGTTTTCGACAGACAGGATATATAAATCAGCCCATGCGCTGCCCACATTTTCTCCTTGGGCATAAAGAGTCCCTGTCAGGCAAAAAAACAATACGATAATCCCGGCAAGACGTTTCACAGGACGCTCCTCCTCGGTGATCGTTTTATAAGACAGTTCAGACTTTTCAAACAAAATATAGCATAACGGACGGTCAGAAACGAAGGATTCCGTCATTTTTCACAAAGCACTTATGCTTTGGATATTTTTACATACTTCACATCCGACCAGCCGCCCCAGCGGCCCAGCGTGTTCAGGGTAAACAGACCGGGGCGGGCCCCTGTCCAGCCCCCGCAGGTCATAGGATATTCGCCGCCCAGGGGGCGCAGGGAATGGTTGCCGTCGCCGTAGAAGAAAGAAATGTTGCCCCGCCGCACCCGCATCCGGAGCAATATCTCCGCGTAAGGCCACATGACCTCCGCAATCGGCGTTTCCGTCACCCTTTCCGGCACCCAGCGGCTGATTTCCACCGCCATGCCAATTTTCAAGCTCACCCGGCTCTGACCCAGGGCGATATAATAGTAGGTGTAACCCATCATGCCCAGGCCCGCGATGTCTCCGTCCTGCGCGTGCGTATAGAACAGCACGTCCATGTCAAAATCATGGCACTGCATCAACTGGGAAAGGAAGTTGCCCGCATGAAACAGGTTTTCCGCCGGAGCAGCATGCAGTCGCAGGCCGGGCTTTAATTCCGTATACCAATTCATATTTGGGTTGGCCTGCCATTGCCACTGAAGGCCCAAGCCGTTTTTGAAATCATCGGAGGTAGGGATTTCCGCGGCAAAGGGCGGCAAATCCATCTGTCCCCCCAACACTGGCGTCCCTTTTTTTCCCATCATCGGCCAACCGTCGCTCCAGTCCACCGGCTGCAAGTGAGCCACCCGGCCATAGGCGTCCATATCTTGAAAGTGGATGAACCAATCCTTCCCGCGGCCGTCGTTCACCCAACCGCCCTGGTGCGGGCCGTTGACGGGCGTGCTGCCCTGAGCAAGAACCACTTTCCGCTCATAGGGGCCGTAAATGCTGTCCGCCCGCAAGGCTAATTGGTACCCGGGTTTTACGCTGCCCGCCGGGCACAGAATCCAGTACACCCCATCCCGCTTGTAGGCTTTAGGCCCTTCCACGGTGATGTCATTGTGATCCGCCCCGTCGTACACCATGCGGCCCTTGTCCACCACGGCCAATCCGTCGGCGCTCATTTTGTGCACATATAAAATATTGTTGATGCCTGCCCGGCTGGCGGCGAATGCATGCACTAGCCAAACCCTTCCGTCGTCGTCGAACAGGGGGCAGGGGTCGATCCAGCCGGTCACGTCCTTCACGTAGTGGCATTCCCATTCACCCGCCGGGTCCTTGGCGGTAAACGCAAACAGGCCCTCGTCCGGCATGCACATATACACATAAAACAGCCCGTTGTGATACCGCAGACTGGGCGCCCAAACACCGCACTTGTGGGCAGGTTTGTCATATCGGGCAAAAGGCAGCCGCCGGGCCGCGTAACCAATCAGATCCCAATGCACCAGATCCTTGGAATGCAGCACAGGAATCCCAGGCACATAGGTAAAAGAAGAGGAAATCATATAAAAATCCTCACCTACCCGGATCACATCAGGATCTGAATAATCCCCATACAAGATCGGATTGGTGTAACGCATCTGTCGGCATCCTTTCTTATTTCATATATTCATGGAAACGGGATGTGAGTAATGAGAAAAATAAACAAAAGCTTACCAACAAACACATTATAACCAGAGAAAACAACTTTGTCAATAGTTTTAAATGTAATAATTGGTCAATAATCAAAAAAACATATGACCATATATTGCATCAATAACATTCTTGTAAATTGCCTCTAAGATGTAGGGGGAGAAAAGCAGGATCGTGTGAATACCCTGCTTCTCCGTTTTCTTCACCGGCGGCTCCCCATAAACAGTTTTTTTTCAATGCTTTTGGCATTATACTGAATCTTCTTTGGCAGATGATCCGGCAGCATTGCGATGATTCGTGTTTATCGTCAAGTATCAGAAACTTTATTACAGCGAAAAGGCCGATTCCCTGTTATAGAATCAGGTTCCCCTGCCAAGCAGCAAATCTTTCTGCCATCCGGCAGAATCAGGTTTTCATTCCGTTCTGAGATAAGGCCTTCCCATCCATTATGAGGTAAAGCTTAGTCTATCTCTTATATTCTGGTTTGTCTTTTTGCTGTTCAATCTGTTGTTTGGTTTTCATTTTCCTGTTTTCTTCTTCCAATAACCGTGCTGCATCCCTTATGCTTTCTTCATATTTCTCAAAGCTGATCTTATCGTGAATCTCAGATCGAATCTCATTTCTCGCCTGCAACTCCAATTCCGGGCGAATAGCCTTTCGGATTATAAGAAGGACAGATTGATCAAGATTCCTGGATTGATCGGCTATTTCGGCAAACTTCTGCTTCCCTTTCCTGATCTTGGCATCCAGAGCAGCATTTATTGCTGTGATATGATCGTTTGAAGTGGCTTTTTCCGCGATCGTATGCTGGATTATCTGAATGTCTTTTGCTTTTTCTCCACCCGCTTTTTGAAGGACAGCGTTCTCCTGCTCCTGTAAATCAATGATTTCAGAATCCAGACAGTCAATTTCATCGGAGAGTGTATGTCGTTTCAAAAAGCTCATGATCGGCAGCGCATCCTTCTCCCTTTGAAGTCTGCTTCTCGTTTTGATCTTTTCTTTGATTCTTTGCCGAATCAGGGTGTATTCATCGCAAAGCCGCTTTGCCCATGCAATATAGGCTTCGTCCTGGTCCTGCTTTGCTCGGTTATGCAGCTTCCCGTATATGAAAACGATCACGTTTTTCCGAATCGTTTCCATCTCGCGGGCAATGCCCTCTATGGTCGGCTTTGCCGCCTGCATGAGCTTTTCCACCCACTCTTTCAGCTTGCGCAGGAGAGCGTTATCCTTCCTGATTTGCCTGTTCAATTCGCAGCGTTCGGATATGCCGCCTTCTTTCTCCAGGATCTGGGCGGCAGTTCCTTCATGAATGGTAGGCTGTTCGTCGATACCCCGTGATGCGTTGCTGCGATGGTCGATTCGTTCATCGTGATTGGCCTTTTCCAAATGCCGATTGACCACATCCGCCCACGCTGCCCGCCATTTCTCCAATTGCTCCTCACTGTTCCATCGTTCCGTGATAGGATTCTGCCGCCCGAATTTGGTGCTCTTGGGATTCTTGCTGGTTCTGGTATACCCATGGGCTTCGGCAGCGGATGGAGCCATGTATACCTTTTTCTTGCCGACGAGATAAGGATACTGTTTTTCCCAACCATCGGCCTGTGCCACTTTGTATTCCATACTGGTAAACCCTTTTTCTTCCCCGTTGCGGATACAAAGATATTCTTTTTCCGTCTTGTTCTGCCAGGTTCCGTCCTGGTTCAAAGGCCGCACGGTCAGCATAACATGGGCGTGGGGATTTGTCCCGTCTGTATCATGGATGGCAACCTGCGCGCACATCCCATCCGAAACGAAATGCACCTGGATATATTCGGTCATGATGCTAATCCATTCTTTCTTACTAAACTCAATCGGCAGGGCCAGGATCATTTCCCTTGCCAACCGGCTGTCCTTTGATTTTTCGGCGGCTTCCACCGCGTTCCACAGCTTCTCTTTGTCCTGCCATTCTGCCGGTGCCATAGGAGGAAGGAATACCTGATCCCACACCAAGCCCTGTTTTTTCATGTAATCGTGCTGAATCCCGTCGTAGTCATTATAAATGGCCGTACAACCGATATAAGCGGCAGCGGCGCAGGCAGACCGGCCTTCTCCCCGCGTGATGATCTTGACTTCATTATGGTAGATCGCCATTTCGTTCCTTCCTCCTCTCCGGCTCCGCAGAGCCTTTTACTGGTTCTCTTTCGCAAAAGAGAACGGATGCCCGCAGGCATCCAGCCCCCGGCAAAGCTGCCAGAGGCAGGTTTGCCGATGCAGTTGGCAGGCATGAGCATCATGACGGAATCTGCCGAAGGCAGAGGCCAACTGCACAACCGATGCTCGTTCTGTCTCCGGCCAGAACGACATTGGCTGAAAGGCGTCCGCAGACGCCGCATCCCCCTCGGAGAGCGCACGGCCCGACCAACGGGAGGGATACCACCGCCCGAAGGGTGGTGAGTAAGTGCGCCCTTCGGGAGATAAGAGACGGAGCGCCCCAGGTTTCCCCGAAACGCCCCGTTCGTTAGTTTAGTTTACGTTCCAACTCATGCTCCAGCTCCGTCAACTCCATTCCCACGGCAGTCGGAAACACCTTCTCCAGGATCGCGCCTTCCTGGATCAGCCGCCTTGTCCGGGCTTTCCGTTCCTTCACCCGGTCACGAGCCTGGGCTTCTTCCAGCCGGTGCTGGGCTTGGAGCAGTTTCTTCTCGGCTTCTGTCATAAACATCAACTCCCTCTGTTGAAATGCTTGGTTTCTCTCCATATCTCAAGCTCTTTTCTGCCTTATTTCCGAAATACGGCAGAAAAAATGTGGTGCTGTTTGTTCGGATGGATAGTGACAGCACCACGTAAAGGAATCCTGCCAATTTGGGATTGAATATACAGGATTGGCAGGATCAGAAATTGTCTGCGAAGGATAAGGCGTCATCCAGGGAGGCTTCCTGTTTGTCGTTTTTACTGGATTCATCATCGTTGCTCGAAAGAAAAGACTGCGGATTCGCTGTAATCTGTCCGTTCCCGGCCGCTGATTGA
This sequence comes from Clostridia bacterium, assembly GCA_017541205.1. Lineage (GTDB taxonomy): Bacteria > Bacillota > Clostridia > Christensenellales > Aristaeellaceae > RUG563. The sequence continues at coordinate 48,047 of JAFXZO010000086.1, forward strand.
AGCAAGCCAATTAGCGTATTCAGAATCACCATCGGCATGGCCTCCTTCGCGCCTTTCTCCACCGTGTCCAATACCGATTGCAGAAAAGCATCTTCCTTCTCCCGGGTCTCCAGGTAGGGATCAGCTTCTGTCCGTTCTACTCTCCTGAAATAATTGTTGACTGCTATCACCACCATCCGGCTGTATGATTTGTACTTCTTTCTGTCCATGCGCTGTAAATGCTCCCAGGCTTCCCGATCATCAGGATTTGCCAGGTTCAGCCGGATATTGGTATTGATCGTTTCCCGTTCCTTCACCATACGGCAATCCCCGCCTTTGTAAGCTTCCGCTTTGCCATCGTCTCATATCCTTTGGCTGCGGCACATACATCGTCGTTGATAATGACCCGCTTCGGATCATATTCCGAGAAGTTCCGAATCAGGCAGGCACCGCCGCCCACCACAAACAGCCGCATTAATTCCGGGTTATATTCGTGTTCCCGTAGCTTACGGAAAATGCCCTGCACATATGCTGTCGCCGTCTGCCGGATGGAGGCCAGGAACCTTTCACTGATTTCCGCTGTTCCAAAGCGGAATACCCGTTCGATCACCGATTCATCTGCCGCCACGCCGAATTGCTTCATTAGGTTTTCCTTAACCGCCAGCATACACTGGTTGACGCCAAACTTCTCCGTGTAGCATTTTTGCTCCTGGGGCATCCGATCATTGATGTACATCACGTTCATGGTGCCGTTGCCAATATCCGCAAGCATGTTCACCCCGGAAAACTCTCCCAGCCTGTTTGCCACCGCCGCGAAGCCTTGGGGGAATACATCTGCGCCTACGAATTGGACGTGATAATCCTTTCCATTATAAGAGAAGTCTACCGCTTCATTTTGCAGCAGATACTTCCGAAAGCTCTCCCGCTGTTCTCGTACCCAAGTCAGGGGTAAACCTGCGGCAATATGCACTTTCGCCGAGTATACCTTCCGAATATTCATTTCCCGCGCAATTGCTGCCAGAGTCAGGATATAATAGTCCTCATCCTGAATCTTGTCGGCGATAAACTCTTTGTGTCCCTCTCCGATCTTGAAATACCGGCCCTGATAGATCAGTAGATTGTTTTTGAATGTCGGTTCAGAATCATAGGCCACCACGCCCGTCTTGAAACAGGTATTGACCGTTTTCATGTTCCCAAAGCCATGGTCAATTGCAGTGACCAGTACCTTTTCCTCTGTTCCAAAGTTGTTATTCATCGTTTCTTTCATATGCTTTCCTTTCCGCCGTATGGATCGGCTTTCAAATTGATGTTTGGGTATAGAAAAAGCCGTCAGGCTAGAAATCTTTCCTGACGGCTTGCCGAGGTTATGTATTTGTGCTATCCTTTATGCGAAGATGATTTCCCGGAAGATCACTTCTTCCGCTTGAGCTTTGCAGGCGTTCATGATGCCGACCCACTTCATTTGATCGGCTGCCTTGAGCGCTTCCGTGGCTCCTGCGGCCTTGGCCAACGCGGGAACAATTGCTTCCAGCCTGCGTTGTGCGGCGTCTTCCGTTTCGATCAAGTGGTCAAACAAGGTTCCGTTCTGAACCATGAGACCAAACAAAACCGGACGATGCTCCCGCAGATACTCCCTCCGCATCCGGCCATACTTGCCGATAGGACGGGTGGTATCGCATCCAACTACGACATTGGGGATCAGGTAACCGTTCTCTTCGTGATAGGTGATATCCATTCTGTACCTCCTTATTACACTCCGATGCTTGATTTTACTCGATTTCTTTGCCATGAGCACTGCGGTCTGTCGGCTGTAAATCAAGCGGTTCAGAATGGTTCCTTATCACCTCTTACTCCTCCAAAGAGAGGTTTCCCCCGGAAAAAAACACGGAAAAAAACACATAAAGGAGGATCATCATGCAGATCTACAACAGCCAGACCCGGAAAAAGGAAGAATTCGTACCCCTGCATCCCGGCAAGGTGGGCATCTACGCCTGCGGCCCCACGGTGTACGATTATTTTCACATCGGCAACGCCCGGCCCTTCATCACCTTCGACGTGCTGCGCCGGTACTTTGAGCATCGGGGCTATGAGGTCACCTTCGTTCAGAACTTTACCGACATCGACGATAAGATGATCAAGCGCGCCAACGCGGAGGGCATCACGGTCAAGGACCTGGGCGACCGCTTCATCAGGGAGTATTATCGGGACGCCAAGGCCCTGGGCATCCGGCCCGCCACGGTGCACCCCCGGGCCACGGAGCACATCGGGGAAATCATCAGCCTCGTCAAGACCCTCCAGGACAAGGGCTACGCCTACGAAGTGAACGGCGACGTTTACTTCGACACCAAAAAGGACGCGGGCTACGGGAAACTGTCCGGCCAGAACCTGGACGACCTGGAGGCCGGCGCGCGCATCGACGTGGACGACGTGAAAAAGAACCCCGCCGACTTCGCCCTCTGGAAGGCGCAGAAGCCCGGCGAGCCCGCCTGGGAATCCCCCTGGGGCCTGGGCCGGCCCGGCTGGCACATTGAATGCTCCGCCATGAGCATGAAGTACCTGGGCGAAACCTTCGATATCCACGCGGGCGGCAAGGACCTGCTGTTCCCCCACCACGAAAACGAGGTGGCCCAGAGCGAGTGCGCCACCGGCAAGCCCTTCGCCCGGTACTGGATGCACAACGGCTTCATCAACATCGACAACGAAAAAATGAGCAAATCCCTGGGCAATTTCTTCACCGTACGGGATATCCTCAAGGAATACGACCCGGAGGACGTGCGCATGTTCATGCTCTCCGCCCAGTACCGCAGCCCCGTCAATTTCAGCCGGGACATGATGGCCCAGGCGCATTCCTCCCTGCACAGGCTCTATACCGCCAGGGACAATATGCTCTTCCTGCTCAAAAACGCCCCGGACCGCGCGCTGAACCAGGAGGAGGAAGCGCTCCTTTCCCGGGTCCGGGAATCCCAAAAGCGCTTTGACGACGCCATGGACGACGACCTCAACACCGCCGACGCCCTGGGCGCGATCTTTGAAATCGTGAAGGACGCCAACGTTTCCCTGAACGACCGGAGCGCCAAAGCCGCCGTGGAACAAACGCTGAAAGCCATGACCGAGCTGACCGACGTGCTTGGCCTGCTGATGAAGAAAGCCGAGGACGTATTGCCCGCCGAGATCCAGGCCATGGTGAACCAGCGCGGCCAGGCCCGCAAGGAAAAGAACTGGAAGCGCAGCGACGAACTGCGCGACGCCCTCGCCGCCGCGGGCTACATCGTCAAGGATACGCCCCAGGGGCAAAGCGTCACGAAAGCGTAAGGACAGCGTTATGACAGCATACCGTTTTGGACGGCCCGAGGAAGAAGGCCAGATCCTGGACCTGATCGATCTGGTGTTCAGCAAAACCGGCCATTCCCACGATTTCGCCTCGCTTCTGCCCAAGGTATACGCCCATCCCGGGTTTTCCTCGCTGCACGCCGTGGCGGAGCAGGACGGCCGCCTGACCGGCACCATCGCCATGCTGCCCCTGACCGTACGGATGGGCGGCGCGTCGCTTCGGGGCGGATACATCGGCTCGGTGGCCGTGCACAGCCGGTATCGCGGCCAGGGGCACATGAAAGCGCTGATGGACCTGCTGATCGATACGGCCAGGGAGAGGGCGTATGATTTCCTGGCGCTTGGCGGGCAGCGGCAGCGGTACGGCTATTGGGGCTTTGAGCTGTGCGGAGCGAACCTGCGCTTTTCCATCAGCCGCCAGAACGTAAGCCACGCCCTGCAGGCGGAAACCGCCCGTTTTTCCTTCGCTCCGCCCGCGGACGGCGCGCAGTGGGACGGGATCAAGGCCCTCCATGACCGCCTTCCCTTCCGTTGCGAACGGAGCAGGGCGCTGTTCCCGGACATCGCAAAGAGCTATGGCGGCGCGCTTCGGGCCATCCTGGACGAAGCGGGCGGCCTGGCCGGATACCTGATTTGGACCGAGGGCGAAATCACCGAGATCTGCCTGCGGGAGGAATCGCTTTTGCCCGCGGTGCTCAAATGCCTGCTGAACGAAGAAAAAAGGGTCGTCGTGAACGTGCCCGGGAGCCTGCCCGAGCGCGCGCAGACGCTGCACCGGTTCGCGGAAAGCACGGAAATCGCGGATAAGGAGATGCTGCTCCCCCTGCGCTGGGAGAAGCTACTTCAGGCGGGCTTGGAGCTTCGCCTGGAGGTGGAAAAAATGCGCGGCGGGAGCAGGAATCCGCTGCCCAACGGCGAAAGAATCCTTCAGATCGGAAACGAAGGCGCTTTCCGTTTGCAGGTTGAAAACGGGAAAGCGGCGGTGACCCAAACAAAAGGCGCGCCGGATCAGGTGTGGACCGGGAAACAGGCCGTGGACAGCCTGTTTTCCCCGGCCGGGGCCTGGCTGCTGCGCGATCCGCTGCTGCGCGCCTGGCTGCCCCTGCCCTGGGGCGTGAATACCGCCGATACGTTCTGATACAGTGGTTTGTCAGGTAGGAAGGCGTAAAAGCATTTTCAAGCTTTCCTTGCGCGAAGCGCATATCACAACGCGCGGCGTTCTATCGAGCGCCGAAAGGCGCCGTTATACTGTCGATATGTCCTTCGGACCCGATAAACGCTTCGCGATCGATATACCCTTGCGGGTGCGATATGCGCTTCGCGCAAGGAAACATAAAAAGGAGGCCCCGTCCATGAAAAAGATCCTGATATGGCTGTGCATCGTAAGCATGCTGGCGCTGATCCCCCCGAGCGGCCTGGCGGACCGGCAATACTTCCTGGAGAGCGACGTCCGCCGGATCACGGAAAAAGAGCTGTGGGAGTGGGACCGCGAATCCCTGAGCTTCATGTTCAACGAGATTTTCGCCCGCCACGGGTTCACCTTCGACGTGGGCGGAAAATTCTATAACTGGTTCAACAGCCAGCCCTGGTACATCAACACCCCCAAGGTGGACGACCAGACGGCCTACAACCGCACCACCAACCTGGAATGGGACAACTACCACACCATCAAGCGGGTGATCGCCCAGATGGAGGCTTCCGGCCATCCCTACCGCAAGCCGCGGGGCTCCAGCCTCAAATCCTGGACGGATTACATGCCGCCGGGAAAATGGTCGCTGAGCGGGTTTTCCTACGTCAGCTTAAAGGGGCAGCAGAATTTCCCCGTTTATTCCGCGCCCAGCGCTTCTTCCTGGCGCGGGGCGAACGGCAAGGCCCAGGTGAGCACCAACGGCGCGGTCTGGGCCGCGGGCTGGGAAAACGGCTGGCTCCAGGTATTCTATGAAACCAACAACGGCGCCATCCGCGTGGGGTATGTGGACGGCAGCAAGATCAAAGGCGGGGCAGAGCTATACAACGCGCTCAGCTTTTCCTTTACCCGCGCCCGCGTCGCCGCCAAATGCGCCCTAACCGACGATCCCATCAAGCAAAACACCACCATCACCACCCTTTCCAGCGGCGCCGCCGTCACCTACCTGACCACCGTCATCAACCAGTACGGCCAGGTTTGGGACTATATCGAAACCACGGTCAACGGCAAGACGGCCCGCGGATACATCACCTCCGGCTGCCTCGATCTGCCCACCGATTCCGTGCCCCGGAGCGATACCGGCCTGAAATAATTCGGGACAAAGCGAACCGCCGCCCCGCGGATCAAGCAGGGCGGCGGTTTTTGCTGCGCGGTCATTGCAAAAGGCTTTGAATCCATGGAACGGGCAGCGCCTGCCGGGGTTCAAATGCGTCTGATCCCAGATAGGCGTAGATCGCGCGCTGCAGGGCCCGGGCTTCCGGGTGCGATTGCAGCTGATGCAGGCCGAGGGAGGAGACCAGCAGCCTGCCCCCGCCGCAGCGGCATTCAAACAGCTTGGCCATGGGCCGAAGGAAGGCGTAAGAATCCATTTCCGTGATGATCGCGTCGATTTTTTCCGGCAGGATCATGGCCCGCTGCGAGGCCAGATACCGCCATTGCCAGTTATTGAACGGTTCCGTCGGGAAGCGGCGAAAGATCGGATGGCTTGCGTCGATCAGCTGGCCCATGCCGCCCGCCTGGGACGGGAACGTGCACACCGACCAGAAATCCGGGCTGAACTGGGCCGGGATGGAATGCGGCAGGGCTGCTTCCGTGCTGTCCGGGGAAAGGTACACCCGCCCGCCCGCGCGGAGCGTTCGCAGCGCCTTTTCATTGAGCGACCGGCACTCGTACACGTTTTGAGGGCAAACGGCCGTTTCTTCGGGATACACCCACAGCGGGTATTCGTTGGAAACGCCCGCAAAGCGCAGGGTCAGCGTCAGCCTCGCGGGCGCGTCGATTCCATCGAGCCTTTCGCGCAGCCGGCCCGCGCTTGTCAATCCGCCGGCGGGCGCGGCGATCGTATCCAGCGCGCCGGCCCGGGAAAAGCCAGGACCCGAAAGCGTCCACGCAACGCCGCCGCACAGCGCGTTTTTCCCGTAATTGGCGATCTTGATTTCCGCGTCCAGCGTTTCGCCGGCAGAAAAAGTGAACCGGGGCAGCAGCAGCAGGGGCAATTGATCCCGGAAGAACGCGCGGAAGCGCTCGGGCCGCGCAAAATCAAAGGGCTTTGGGTTCAGCAGCGCGTTCATCATGCCCACCGGCGCGGTGCCCTGGCCGGGGAAATCCTGCAGGCCGAGGAGCGATATGCCGGCCAGCCCTTCGGTGCGAAGCGCGGCCTCGATTTCCGCCCGGTAACACAGCAGCGCGCTTTCGCCCGTTGCCTCCACACAGCGCTTCCAATGCTTTTCCAGGCCCTTTTCCCGCACCTTTTTTTGGATGTGCCTGAGGTTTTCCGGGCTTAAAACGCCCGTATAGCCGGCGATCTCGTCAAAGTCCGGCAGCACCTCGTACTGCCCTGCCTCGAAGGAAAAAACGGGCAGATCGGCCATCCTGCGGATCTCCCCGACGCCCGGATCGTAATTCCGGGTAAAATCCGGCTTTTCCCGGTTGAGCCATCCGCTCGGGCCCGCGGAGGTGGCGCGCAGCATCAGGGACCCGCAGTTCGCGGAGGTATAAAAATCGCTGGCCGGATCGGGGCCGCGGCTGCCGTAAAACGGGTTGGAAGCGTTGGCGTACAGGCGCGTTCCGTCCCATCCCCGGCCTTTTTGGAGCAAGGACGTCATGAAAGCGCGGCCCTCCTCGTTCGCGTGCAGCTCGTTGCCGAAGGTGAGCATCACGAAGGAGGGGTGGTTGGCCAGCATGCGCAGGATCTCCCGGAATTCCGTTTCGTAATAAGCCCGGGCTTCGGGCGTTTCAAAGGCGTGGGCAGGGTCCCAATGGCTCAGCTCTGGCTGCATCAGCATGCCCATTTCATCCGCCGCCGCGAAGGCCGCCTCCGGCGGGCAATGGCTGTGGAACCGCATGCAGTTGACGCCGTAATCCCGGTATTTTTGCAGGATGGTTTTCCAGGCGTCCTTTTCCATCGGCGGATAGCCGGTGAGCGGGAACACGGCGCAGTTGGCTTCGCCGCGCAGGAAAAGCAGGCGGCCGTTCAATTCAAAATGCCCGTTTCGCGCCGCGAAATCCCGTACGCCGAAGGAAACCGTCCTGCTTTCCATACCGGAGAGGGAAACGGTGAGATCATACAGGTTCCCTTCCTCGATGTCCCAGCGCCTCACGTCCTTTTTGAGCGGCAGGCCGGGATACCAAAGCTCCCTTTTCCCGGCTTTTTGGCCGATTTCCTCCCGGACGCTCAGCGCGCCCTCCGGGAACGCCTCCGATTGCAGGCGCACGCCGCCCCGCCAATCCACCGCCAAATCCAGCTCCACTGAGACGTCCACGCTGTCCCCGTCCGGATAGACCCGCACGCCCGAAATGAAATTCCCATCCTCCGCGCGGATGCGCACAAAACCCAGCAGCCCGTTCCAGTTGGTCTGCGTTTCGTCCGACGCGGCGGAGGAATACACGATCGCGTCCCGGGGCCAGGAAGGATAGCTGTTATCGGAAAGGAAGGCAAATTCATCCCGGCCCGTCGCAAGGCCGGTGATCTCGAATACGTACGGCGAAGCGAGATTGGCCGGGCGGCACAGCGGCGCTTCCCGCCCGTTCACCAGCAGCCTCAGCTTCCGCGCGCGTTCGCATTCCACGAAGAGGCGCTTGCCCGCGGGCAGGGGCCATTCCACTGTCCGGGAAAAAGCCGCGCAGCCCTCGAAGACATGCTTCCTTGTCAGCCTGGTCACGATGGGATCGCCGTCCCGGTAAAACCCGATGCGGCGCACCTCGTCCACCTTCCATTGGCATTCCGGGTCATCCGGAAACCCGACGCCGCTTTCATCCAGCGTGCCGGGCAGGGCGAGGGGAAGCTCCTGCCCCGGGATGCGGCAAATCCATTCGCCGGAAAGATCAAAGCATGCCATGCCGGTCCGCCTCCCGCCCAAATTGATATCGTACGTTCTTATCTCCACGCGGGAAACTGCGCCTTGAAGGTGCCAAAGCAGTATTTCCGCATGACCGTATCGTACACCTGATCGGCGTATTCCTCCAGCTTGCCGTGGTCGTACAGGTATTGCAGGATGGTGTAGCGGTCGCGGAAGGTGCGGCCGCGGAGGATGCCCTGGGTGAAGCGCTCCTTCTCGGTGACGGTGAAGGGGAGCTTCAGCGTTTTTTGCATTTCTTCCAGCCGGTCGAACGCGGGCAGGTATTTTTCGATCAGGGGCTTGACGGCGGCATCGTCCGTTTCCCTGTAGAGCCTGCGGAACAGCTCGATGGCGGTGAAGGTGCCTTCGCCCACCTCGATGCCGTGGAGGTTGGGGATCTTGCCCTCCTCTACATCCATCACTTCCCAGGTCTGGCCGATCATATGCTCGGTGCCGGAGGCGGGGCGGGAGGAGCCGCAGAACGCGATGCCCTCGCCGGAGAGCAGCAGGCCCTCGGAGGTCGCGCGGATGGCGGCCAGGTCCCTTTCTTTTAAGCCCTTGGACGCTTCCACGCACTGGGCGGTCGCCCTGAGCACCATGTTCGCGATGTTTTCGCAATAGTATTCGCCGTTCAGGTCGCGGCTGATCTCCCAATCCAGGATGGCCACGTATTTGCCGATCACATCGCCCACGCCCGCGAGCAGCAGCGGATACGGCGCTTTTGCGTTCACGGAAAGATCAATGATGATGTGCCGGGCGATGGAGCAGTTATAGACGATCTTTTTTCTGCCGTTGAGCAGCGGGGCCACCACGGAGGCGTACCCGTCCATGGACGGCGCGGTGCCGACCACCCCGTAGGGGATGCCCAGGCGGTAGCTCACCATGCGGCAGGTATCGTTGAGCGAGCCGGAACCGACGGCCAGGATATAATCCGGGTTCAGGGACCAGGCGTTGATATCGTAGGCGGCGCGGTCCCGCCCCGCCTCGATCAGCACCTTGCCCACGTTCTCGGCGTTTGGCAGCGCGCCCGCGGGCAGCACCAGGGTATGCGAGAGGCGGCCTGCGTTTTTGAGCAGCTCTTCTGCTCTGGCGCCCGCCACCGCGTAGGTGTTTTCATCCGCCACCAGGAAAATGCGACGGTAATCCTTCAGGATGTCCGCCACCTTTTCGATGGCGCGGTCCGATACCTCGATGGTTTCCGTGGGGATGCTGTGGCGCTTTTGAACGCAGGTGCAGTCCATTTCGATCATGGTATTTCCTCCCATCAGCGGTCATTCCGCCATATGATGCACATAGGGCATTTCGGGCAGATCATGGAAACGATAGAATTTTTCCGCGTTTTCGTGGAAAAACAGGCGCTTTTCTTCGTCCGTCAGGAGCGGTGATTTCCCGATGAAATCCCAGCTCATGCGATAGGTGACGGCGGTCATGGTGCGCGGGTAATCCGAGCCCCACATGAGCTTGTCCATCCCGCAGATATCCCGCGCCGTAAGGATCGCGCGCACCGCGGACGGATAGGGATAAAACTCGCTGTTGAAAAGCCACGTGATGCCGCCGCTTTCAATGAACACGTTGGGCAGGCGCGCAAGACGGATCTGCTCCTGCCAGCCCGGGACCGTGACCATGCCGAAATGCCCGATGGCGATGCGGAGCGCGGGATAGGAAAGCGCCATTTCGCGCAGCGACGCGCACTGCGCGTCCCCATCCGCCATATCGATGGCGATGAAGAGATCCTCCCGGGCCGCCCGCGCGAAAACCGCTTCGCACTTCGTTAAATCGGGCTCCTTCATCCGCCCGCCGCACAGCTTGATCCCGTCGAAGCCGTCCAGGCTTTCCGGCAGCGCCTTTTCCTCATACAGGGCGGTCACGCGGAAGCGGACGGGGTTCTCCCGCCGGACGAAAAGCAGGTATTCGTCCTGGTTCCCGTCGATATATTCCTGGGTCACCACGGCGCCGGCCACCTGGGCGAAATCCATGTTCGCCAGCAGGCGCTGCGCGCTGTTGACCCCGTCGGTCATATACGGCGGCAGCATCTGCCGCTTTTCGGCCCCGAACTGGCTTACGCCGCCGCCCAGATCGTATACGGGCAGGCCGTTTACCGTGCCCCGCTGCTTTTCCCACAAATGCACATGCGCGTCGATCATGGCCGTTTCCTTTCTTAAAGCGCCGTGTCGATCCGGCTTTTATCCCAGATCACGGCGGTCTTCATGGGCGCGGATTTGCAGTAGATCCTGTTTTCATAAGCGCCGATGGGGTCGCGGGCGAACACGTCCCGGTCGATCAGGCCCATGATCCGGTCATACCGGCTGCGGGACAGCATGTCGATGGCCTTTTCCATGTGGTCCTGCCGGAAATTGATGGAGCCGAAGACGAGGTGGTTTTCAAAGCCGAAGGGCATGGTGTCGAAGCTGATCCTCGGCCCGAGGGAGAAGGAATTGTAAATGCCGTTGCAGCCAAGCGCGCCGTGCTTGAACGCGATCTCGTGCTCAAGGTTCGTGCCGCTGACGCCGATGAAGCAGGTGGCCCGGCCGCCGAGCGATGCGCAGATCGCCTTTGCGCAGTCCGCGGGATCGAAAAAGGTATTGCGCACATAGCCCGCCTTCGCGGTCTCTTTCGCGAAGGTCACCTTGGGGCTGTCCTCGGGGCTCCGGCCCACGAACACGATCTTCGCGTCCGGGTGCGCATGGCGGATCACGTCGCCCGCGAACATGCCGGTGGTGCCCAGGCCGAAGATCACCGTGCGCCCAAAGATCTCATCCGCCGCGTATTTGCGCGCCTCTTCCAGACCGCACCCTCTGCGCCTGGCCGTCTGCCTGAACCAGTGCGCGCTGCCCAGGTCCTCCATCCGCTCCAATTGGAACAGCATGCAGGCGTAGGGGTCGGGGAACACCATCTTTTTGGCGAAGGACAGGGGCAGCCTGCCGTCCTTTTCATACCCGTCCGGAATGGCGAGCAGCATATCGGGATTGACGAAAATGCTGTCGCAGAACAGGCCGTCCGCCTGATCGCAGCCGTACTCAAAATAGGTTTCGTCCTCGGTGTAGCGGGTGGGGTCCACGCTGTCGCCGCCGCGGATGAGCACGATGGCGAAGCGCTTCTGCTCCGGCACCCAGACCACGCCCTCATGCCCGTTGACGAGGCGCTTTTGCCCGGCGGGGAATTTCCTGCTGAGCTCCCCCCGCCTGCCCATCTGCATCAGTTCATAATCCGTGCCGCAAAAGCCCACCATCACGGGATGCGCCAGGATGCCTTCCTTTTTCGGCTCTCCGCGCAGCCGCTGCCGGGGCGGGTTCGTCAATTCCACCTCGCCGTAAACCAGCGGGCGCGCGGGATCGTTCTGGAAATAGGTGCCGATCGCCTTCATTGCTGTATCCTCCTTCGGGGAGCGGGCCCTTTTCGCGGGGCTGAACATACTTTAAGGCCATTATACACGCTCCCCTTCCCGGAAACAAGGGCGGGAACAAAAAACAGGAGCCGCCGGGCTGCGACATTCTTTTTTCTATTCAAATATGCAGTTTTTATTCGATTTTGCATCAAGGGAAAGGCGCGTTTTCGGCATGTCCGGCCTCCCCAAAGGGTATTTATACATTTTTATTGCATTTATTTTGTATTTTTTCTTGACAGGGCACATACCTGTCCATATAATTAGAAAACAATATTTCCGATCAAGGAAAAGTAAGGAGGATCCCATTGATGAAGAAACTGTTTGCTCTGCTGCTGGCCGCGATGATGATTTTCGGCCTGGCGAACGTTGCGTTTGCCGATGACGCCCCCGCCTATAAAATCGCCATCCTGACCGGCACCAACTCCCAGGGCGAAGAAGAAGTGTACGCTGCTTCCGCGCTGGCTGAAAAATATCCCGGCATGGTTCTGCATGATTCTTATCCGGACAATTTCTCTTCCGAAGTTGAAACCACCATTTCCAAGCTGATCGCTTTCGCTTCCGACCCGGACGTGAAGGCCATCATCTTCGTGCAGGCCGTGCAGGGCGCGACCGCCGCTTTCACCCAGATCACCAAAGAAATGGGCCGCGACGACATCCTGCTGATTGCCGGTGTTCCCGCGGAAGACCCCGCTGACATCGCCGCTGTGGCTGACATCGTTCTGGCCAACGACGAAATCGGCTGCGGCTACCAGGTGGCCGACCTGGCCAGCATGTGGGAATGCGACGTGCTGGTGCACTATTCCTTCGCCCGTCACCTGTCCTACGAAACCATCGTTGCCAAGCGCGACGCCATGAAGGCCACCGCTGAATCCATGGGCATCGAATTCGTGGAACGCGACTGCCCCGACCCCACCGGTGACGCCCAGATGAGCGGCGCGCAGGCGGCCGTGCTGGAAGACATCCCGAAGGTCATGGCGGAATACGCCGGCAAGAAGGTGTGCTTCTACTGCACCAACTGCGGCCTGCAGGTAGCCCTGCAGCAGGCGATCGTGAACGAGCCCAATGCCTACTATGCTCTGCCCTGCTGCCCCAGCCCCTACCACGGCTTCCAGGAAGCCTTCGGCCTGACCGCCACCTACGGCGATGTGGACGGCGCGATCCGGAACCTGGCCGCCTACCTCAACGAGCATGACGCCGTGAACCGCTTCTCCACCTGGAGCCTGCCCGTCAACATGACGATGATCAACGCCGGCTTTGAATACGCCTGCATGTACGCCGAAGGCAAGACCAACGGCAAGGTGGACCTGGATGCGCTGGGCCAGTGCATCGCGGACGCCGCTGGCAGCGATATCGAGCTGGGCACCTATGTGGACGCCGCGGGCGTTGAATATCCCAACTACCTGCTGATCGCCCTCGAGCCCATCAACTTCGCGGATTACCTGAACTGAGCTTCGATTGAACAGGGCTGTCCGGGCAACCGATCTTCGGCCTCCCGGACAGCCCTCCATTTTTGTATGGATGCTGTATGAGCGGCCGTTCCGGCGGATACCGGCCTGGGCATCCGGCGGAATGCCCGCTTGATTTTGTTTGCAGCGGAAGGAGTTGTGGTTGTTGGCAAGCGAGTTTATTCTTGAAATGAACCATATCACCAAATTGTATGGTTCCAACGCGGTGCTGAAGGACGTGTCGCTGAAGATCCGTCCGGGCGAGATCCACGCGCTGCTGGGGGAAAACGGCGCGGGAAAAAGCACGCTGATGAACGTGCTTTTTGGCATGCCGGTGATCCATTCCACCGGCGGTTTTGAGGGAGAAGTCATCTTTGACGGGCAGAAGATCGCTATCGCCTCCCCCATGGACGCCATGGAGAAGGGCATCGGCATGGTGCACCAGGAATTCATGCTGATCCCCGGCTTCAGCGTGACGGACAACATCAAGCTGAACCGCGAGATCACCAAAGCCTGGCCTGTCAGTAAGCTCCTGGGCAAGGACCTGGAATTTCTGGATACGAAAACCATGGCGAAGGACGCCCGCAAAGCCTTGGACGACGTAGGCATGAGCATCGAGGAATATACGCTTGTGAGCGGCCTGCCCGTCGGGCATATGCAGTTTATCGAGATCGCCCGCGAGATCGACAAATCCGGCATGAAGCTGCTGGTGTTTGACGAGCCCACCGCCGTGCTGACCGAGAGCGAAGCCCAGCAGCTGCTGGACGTGATGAAGTCCATCGCGGCCAAGGGCATCGCCATCATCTTCATCACCCACCGCCTGGACGAGGTGATGAACGCCGCCGACAGCGTGACCATCCTGCGCGACGGGCAATTGGTCTCCTCCTTCCCCAAGGCCGAAACCAGCCCCGAAAAGCTGGCCGCCCTGATGATCGGGCGCGGCAGCGAAAGCGTGATCCAGGTGGAAAAGCGCAAGGAAGCGGTGGAGGGCGGCGTGGCCATGAGCATCCGCGACCTGTGGGTGAACATGCCCGGCGAAGTGGACAAGGGCATCAGCCTGGACGTGCGCGAGGGCGAGATCCTGGGCATCGGCGGCCTGGCCGGCCAGGGCAAGATCGGCATTCCCAACGGCGTGATGGGCCTGTACGAGGCCATCGGCGAGGTGGAGCTGTTCGGCCAGAAGCTGCCCCTGGGCGACGCGGGCGCGGCGCTCAGGGCCGGGCTTGCCATGGTGAGCGAGGACCGGCGCGGCGTGGGCCTGCTGCTCGACCAGTCGATTGAAAACAACATCGCCTTTACCGCCATGCAGGTGAAGGGCAGCTTCATGAAAAAACTGCTGTGGCAGAAGGATGCCCGCGCCATCCGCCGTTACGCGGAGGAAATGATTAAGGAATTGGATATCCGCTGCACCTCGCCCGCCCAGCCGGTGGGCACCCTGTCCGGCGGCAACCAGCAGAAGGTGTGCGTCGCCCGCGCCCTGGCGCTGGACCCCAAATTCCTCTTTGTATCCGAGCCCACCCGCGGCATCGATATCGGCGCCAAGCAATTGGTGCTGGAAACGCTGGTGCGCCTGAACCGCGAAAAGGGCATGACCATCGTGATGGTCTCCTCCGAGCTGCAGGAGCTGCGCTCCATCTGCGACCGGATCGCCATCGTGGCGGAAGGCAAAGTGGTGGATATTCTGAAAGTGGACGCCTCGGATACGGCCTTCGGCTTGGCCATGTCCGGCGTCAAGAGCAAGGAGGGTGAAGGCGCATGAGCGAAAAAACCAAAGAAAAGCCATCCGTCCGTTCCCGGATCGTGCCGATTGTGCTGTTCATCCTGGCCGGAATCCTGCTGGTGGCCTCCGTCAGCGGCTACGCGCTGCAGGGCACGCAGGAGAGCAAGGCCAATCTGGACGATATGCGCACCAGCGCCGTTTTGCACGCCGCGTCCGAAGGGCTGATCAACTCCATCGCCCAGCAGGCGCGCGCCGATAAGCTGGCCGAGCTGCGCAAGGACAAGAATTTCCGCAAGCGCGGCCTGGACGAAGTGAACGAAATCTGCGACGGCGCGATGAACGAAGCCCGCGCGGAAGCGGAAAAGCTGTACGCGAACCCCGTCGTGCAGGACAAGCCCGCGCTGGAAAGCGCCATTATTGCGTATGAAACGGCGCTGGCCGCGTCCGGCTCCCTGTCCCAGGACGAGCGTGCCGCCTACGCGGATCTCTATATCCAATTGGTGGACAACATTTCCGACTGGAAGGCCCTCGCCGCGGACGGGATGGACGACGACGCGGTGATCGCCGCCCTCGGCAAAACCGCGCCCGATCTTTTGAAGGATGAAAACGCCCATCTCCGGGCCGGCTTCGTGCGCCTTGCGCGCGATATGGCCGTCAAGCAGCAGGCCAAGGAGGACGCCGAAAGCCAGAACCAGCTTTTGACCGTCCTGGCCACCGCGGTGCCCGACTGGAACGAATACGCGGGGCTGGACAAGGACGCGCTGTGGGAAAAGCTGACGGCGGAGCTGCCCGAAATCGCCGCCGGGGAAAAATTTAAGGACGCGCTGCTTTCCGACGCGCTCGCCCGCGTCGAAGCCGCGCAAAAGGGCGAAACCCTGTCTGCCCCCGCCGAAAGTGAAGCCGGGGCGGAAACCGTGAGCGAAACCCAGGCGGATTACCGGTATTTCGCCGCCACGGAGGATCTGGCCCAGAAGGAGCTGGCGGAAAACGCCGCCTATGATGCGCTGTACGCACAGCTGGTGACCATCATTCCCGATCTGGGCACGCTGAGCAGCAAGCTGCAGGGCACGCTGCGCGAAAACATCGAAAAGGTGCTGTACCTGGAGGACGACGGCTTCTCCGCCCGCTACAACACCTACCGCAGCCAAAAGGCGGAGCCGGAAGCCTCCGGCGCGTGGAAGCTGAATCTGGCTTCCCTGGCGCAGAACTTGCTTTTGGCCGGAATTGCGATTTTACTGCTTGGGCTGGTGGTCTTCTTCTGGGATCCCTTGACGCAAAGGTTCGGCGTATCCCGTACGATCATCGCCCTGTTCTTCGTGTACCTGTGCCTGCTGGCAGAGTTTTATAACATCAGCGTACGCATGATGATGGGCAACGTGCTGGAGCGCATGTCCATGTACGGCGTGCTGGTGCTGGCCATGATGCCGGGCATCCAGTGCGGCATCGGGCTCAACATGGGCATGACCATCGGCTGCATTTCGGGCCTGCTTGGCATCGTACTCGCCCTGCAGATCAATCTGGTCGGCTTCCCGGCGCTGGCGTTCGCCTGCGTATGCGGCGCGGTGGTTGCCCTGCCGCTGGGCTGGGCGTATTCCAAGCTGCTCAACCGCATGAAGGGCAACGAAATGACGATCTCGACGTACGTCGGCTTCTCCTTCGTGTCCCTCATGTGCATTGGCTGGATGATGCTGCCCTTCACCAACCCCAAGATTATTTGGCTGCTTTCCGGCAAGGGCCTGCGCGTAACGCACAGCCTGCTTGGCAGCTTCGCGCATCTGCTGGATAATTTCCTGGCCTTTAAGGTGTTCGGCATCAAGGTGCCCACCGGCGGCCTTCTGTTCCTGGGGCTGTGCTGCTTCCTGGTGTGGCTCTTCTCCCGTTCGCGCCTGGGCATTGCGATGACGGCGGCGGGCTCCAACCCGCGCTTTGCGGAAGCCAGCGGCATCAGCGTCAACCGCATGCGCACGGTGGGCACGGTGCTTTCCACGGTGATCGCCGCCGTGGGCATCGTGATCTATTCCCAGGCCTTCGGCTACGCGCAGCTCTACACAGCGCCGCGGCAGCTGGGCTTCGTCGCCTCCAGCGCCATCCTGATCGGCGGCGCGACGGTGAGCAAGGCAAAGGTCAGCCACGTGCTGATCGGCGTGTTCCTGTTTGAGGGCGTGCTGGTCTTCGGCCAGCAGATCGCCAATTCCATCATGGCCGGCGGCGGCCTGAGCGAGGTCATGCGCATCATGATTTCCAACGGCATCATCCTGTACGCTCTGACCCAGACTGGAGGTGGACGCCGTGCGTAATACGAATCAAGTCAAATCTCATCTGGAAAAATACATCGTTACCTACCTGTTCATCGCGCTGAGCGTGCTGTTCATCATCGCGTCCGGCCTGGACATCAACTATGTGGCAAGCCAGCTGCTGCTGCGCCTCAACCGCAACGCTTTCATCGTGCTGGCCCTGATCATCCCGATCATCGCCGGCATGGGCATCAACTTCGCCATCACCATCGGGGCCATGGCGGCGCAGATCGGTCTGCTGCTCACCATCAACTGGGGCGTTTCCGGCGTGCCGGGCATCCTGCTCGCCGCGGCCATCACCCTGCCCCTCGGCGCGTTCTTCGGCTTCCTGATCGGCAAGCTGCTCAATAAGATGAAGGGGCAGGAGACCATCGGCTCCCTGATCCTGGGCTATTTTGCCAACGGCGCGTATCAATTGCTGTTCCTGTTCATCTTCGGCTCCATCATCCCGCTCAACAGCAACGTGACCATCGTGGGCGCGAGCGGCGTGCAGAACACCCTGAACCTGACCGGCTCCGTGGGCCTCTACACCGCCGTCGACGGCATCGCGCACATTTCCCTCCTGCTGGCCGTGTACATCTTCTGCGGCGCGCTGGCGCTCGCGGCGGTGATCCAGTTCGTGCGCAAAAAGATCACCCAAAAACGTCTGCTCGCGTGTATCGCCTTGGCCGTGGTGATTGCGGGCGTGTTCTGCATTCCCGCCGTGGCGGACGTCGTCAACGGCTCGCATGGCCGGGAACTCAAGCTGCCCCTGGTCACCTGGCTTTTGATCCTGCTGCTGTGCCTCTTCAACGCCACCATCATGCGCACCCGCCTGGGCCAAAAGTTCCGCGCCGTGGGCCAGAGCCAGACCGTGGCCAACGCCTCCGGCATCAATGTTGACCGTACCCGCGTGATCGCCATCATGATTTCCACGGTGGTGGCCGGCTGGGGCCAGATCGTGTTCATGCAGAGCGAGGGCATTGGCACCTTCCAGACCTATGCCGCGCATGAACAGGTGGGCCTGTACGCCGGCGCGGCGATCCTGGTCGGCGGCGCGTCCATTGACCGCGCGACCAACCTCCAGGCCCTGGTGGGCACCTTCCTGTTCCACTCCCTCTTCATCACCGCCCAGAGCGCCGCGTCCGCCATGTTCGGCAACTCCGCCGTGGGCGAATACTTCCGCGCCTTCCTCTCCTACGGCGTTATCGCCGTCGCGCTGATCATGTACGCCTGGCGCAGCGCCAAGCAAAAGAAAGCCGGCCAGATGAACCTTGCCGAGCAGCGCGCCGCGAAGTCGTAAGGGGACGAAAGAGAACGAGAAAGGGAAAGACGCTGGGGGACCCGCTCTTTGGCTTCCAAAGAGCGGGTCCCCCAAGACCCCCTCCCGAAAAAGCCGTATTTATGCTCTCTTCATTATTTGGAGGGGCATGTTTGTTTTTTGGGGGGAATACAAAACAATTTCTTGACAAGCGTTTCTTTTCATGCGATAGTAGATACAGTGAAAGAGCCACAGACAATGAAAGAAGGGATCGGCATGAAAAAGTGTATTTGCCTTATCCTGGCGCTGTGCCTGCTGTGCGGCTGCGCGCTGTGCGAGGGTATGGACCGCACCGGAAAATACCGTCTGAACGAAAACGGCGAAGCGGTGATCGACGACGTGACCTTTTCCGGCCTCGATGTGCCGGACGACAATAACCGCGTGTTTTACGAAATCTTCGTCGGCTCCTTTTCCGATTCAAACGGGGACGGCGTGGGCGATCTGCGCGGGATCATCAACCGCCTGGATTACCTGAACGACGGCGACCCGGCCTCCGGGCTGAGCCTGGGCGTGGAGGGCATCTGGCTGACGCCGATTTTCGCTTCGCCTTCCTATCATAAATACGACGTGGCGGATTTTTATGCCGTGGACCCGGCCTTTGGCACGATGGAGGACTTGAAGGACCTGATCGACGGCTGCCACGCGCGCGGGATCAAGCTGATCCTGGACCTGCCCATCAATCACACCAGCACGCAAAACCGCTGGTTCAAAAACTTCCTCAACGCGCACCTCATGCAGAACCCCGGCAACGCCTATTATGATTTCTATTCCTGGCTGCCCCAGGGCGAAACCGCGCCCGCCGGGCGTCACTTTGTCCAGGCGAACAATGCCAAGGTGCGCTACGAAGCCAATTTTTCCGATTCCATGCCGGAGCCGGACTTCGATAACGAGGACGTGCGCAAGGCCATGCTGGACGTGGCGCTGTACTATATCGGCTTGGGCGTCGACGGCTTCCGTTTCGACGCGGCCAAGTATATTTATTTCGGCGACAACGAGCGCTCGGCGGATTTCTGGGCCTGGTACATGGGCGAATTGAAGGCCGTAAAGAGCGATTTGTACGCGGTGGCCGAGGTCTGGGACGGCGACGGCGTGATCGACCAATACCTGCCCATCATGAACTGCTTTAACTTCACCATGAGCCAGATGAGCGGCCTGATCGCCGAAACGGGCAAGGGCGGCAGCGCGGGGCGCTTCACCGACTATGTGCAGACGTACCAGCAGCATTTGGACGCCCTGGGCGGCGGCAGCGTAAACGTCATGTTCGTATCCAACCATGATATGGACCGCGCCGCCGGATACCTGACCGCCGCCAGCGGACAGATGAAGATGGCCGCGAACCTGTATCTGCTCTCTCCCGGCTCGCCCTTCATCTATTACGGCGAGGAGATCGGCCTGCGCGGCTCGCGCGGCAGCGCGAACACCGACGCCAACCGCCGCCTGGCCATGCTCTGGGGCGACGGCGATACGGTTGCCGATCCCGAAGGCGCCACCTACCCCAAAAATAAGCAGACCCCGTCCACCGTCAAGGAGCTGATGCAGAACGGCGACAGCCTTTACAGCTATTACAAGCGCCTCCTCATGATCCGCAAAGCGAACCCGGAAATCGCCCGCGGCGCGTATACCGCCCTGAACCTCCAGGATAACAAGGTGGGCGGCTTCTGCTGCGAATGGAACGGCCGGCGCGTGTATGTGCTCCATAATTCGTCCCTCGCCGCGAAAACCGTCGATCTTCGCTCCTTTGCCGGGGACGCGGCGCTCCAATTGGCCGCCGCCATCGGAATGAACGGCGCGTCGCTTGACGGCACGCTGCTCACCCTTGAACCGCAAACCAGCGCCGTGCTGCGCTGAGGAAGCATAGAGAAAACAAAAGAGGGGAGAAAACCAATGAAAAGAACAGCCATTTTGCTCCTGGCCCTGATGCTCGCCCTGCTGCCCTGCCTTGCCGCCGTGCAGGCGGAGCAGGAAGAAGAAAAGCTGTGCAAAGCCAAATACTTCACACAGCTCAAATCCTCCGCGACCCCCAAGAAGATGATCGGCGACGGGCAGGCCTCCTTCTTCGCCGCCATCCTGTGGCTCGAGGTGGACAGCTATTATGAGGAAAAGTACGGCGACAGCACCGACGTGCTCGCGCTGCTCAAACGCCCGAGGATCGATTTCCTCAACGACAGGCCCATTTACGCGGGCCTGGATAAAAGCGGCAACGGCTATGCCGCCTATCCGATGTTCGGCGGTGGTTATGACGTGTACGCCCTGAAGAAAAAGCAGGTCTACTACATCGCCCATTATGGGGATGACGATTTGGCCAAGTTCCTCAAAACCTTGAAATCGATGGATCTCGTGGATAACAGCTACTTTTACGGCTCCTATCAGGGCGTGAGCGAAGCGTTCGGCAAATAAGAAAAGCGCGTTCCCGCAGCAAAAAGCCGCCCTTCAGCGGGCGGCATTTTTGCGGGATGACGGTTATTTTTCCACCGGCCTCGGAGCGATCTCGCTCAATTCGAGGCCCTTGTTTTTTTCGCCGGCGAGGCGGATGCTCCACTCGTTTTCAAAGAACAGCACGGGCTGCTCCGCGCTGTCAAAGCCGCGGGCGGAGGTGGAGGTCAATTGCAATTGGTCCGCGGGGACGGGGGAATCGAGGATCCAGCGGACGAAGCGGTAGCCGAGCCGGTCCATGACCAGGTCCACGCCGTATTCGCTCTTGAGGCGGTAGGTGAGCACGTCGAACTGCAATTCGCCCACCACGCCCACGATGAATTCCTCCAGGCCTGTTTCGTTGCGCCGGAAGGTCTGGATCGCGCCTTCTTCGGCCAGCTGATGAATACCCTTGACAAACTGCTTGCGCTTCATGGAATCGAGCGGCCGCACGCGGGCGAAGCGCTCCGGCGCGAAGACGGGGATCTTTTCAAACTTGATTTTCCGGCCCACGGCCAGCGTATCGCCCAGGCGGTACACGCCGGGATCGAACAGGCCGATGATATCGCCGGGGTAGGCTTCCTCCACGCCCTCGCGCTCGTCCGCCATGAACTGCTGGGGCTGCTTGACCTGCATTTCCTTGCCTGTGCCGGAGTGCCAGACGGTCATGCCCTTGTGGAATACGCCGCTGACCACGCGCAGGAACGCCAGCCGGTCCCGGTGCGCGGGGTTCATGTTCGCCTGGATCTTGAAGATGAAGCCGGAGAAGTTTTCGTCCTCAGGCTCGATCATGCCCTGGTCGCTCTCCCGGGGCAAGGGGCGCTCGGTATAGCGGAGGAAGCGGTAGAGGAAGGGCTCCACGCCGAAATTGGTGACCGCGCTGCCAAAGAACATGGGCGTCAATTCGCCGCGCCGCACCGCCTCCAGGTTGAATTCGTCGCCCGCCTCGTCGAGCAGCTCGATTTCGTCCGCCAGGCGGCTGCGGTAATGCTTGTCCAGCGCCGTTTCGATGGCGGGATCGTCGATGGCGATGACGGTCTTGCCCGCCTTGGTTTTGCCGTGGTCGCCGCCAAAATAGAGCTCCACGGTTTTTTCGTCGCGGTGGTACACGCCCTGGAAATCGCCGTCCACGCCGATGGGCCAGTTGACCGGGCACGCGCGCACGCCCAGCACCTGCTCGATTTCTTCCATCAGGGCAAAGGGGTCCTT
This sequence comes from Clostridia bacterium, assembly GCA_017541205.1. GTDB lineage: Bacteria > Bacillota > Clostridia > Christensenellales > Aristaeellaceae > RUG563. The sequence continues at coordinate 70,146 of JAFXZO010000086.1, forward strand.
TGCGGCGCGGTCCATTTTGTTGACGAACGTGAAGATCGGGATGCCGCGCATCCGGCACACCTTGAACAGCTTCACCGTCTGCTCCTCCACGCCCTTGGCCGCGTCGATGAGCATCACCGCGCTGTCCGCCGCCACCAGCACGCGGTACGTGTCCTCGGAAAAGTCCTGGTGGCCCGGGGTATCCAGGATGTTGATATGAAAGCCGTCAAATTCAAACTGCATGGCGCTGGACGTGACCGAAATGCCGCGCTGCTTTTCGATCTCCATCCAGTCGCTGGTGGCGTGGCGCTCGGCCCGGCGCGCCTTCACGCTGCCTGCCTGGCGGATCGCGCCGCCGTAGAGCAGCAATTTTTCCGTCAGGGTCGTTTTGCCCGCGTCGGGATGGCTGATGATGGCAAAGGTGCGCCTGCAGGCCACCTCTTTGGATAGGTCTGACATGCCTTTTTCCTCCTGATTTGTTCTTGTAAAAGCCAGCCAACCGGGCGGTATTAACGCGGAAGCATGGTATTCCTCCCTCGAAAATGATAGGAAACGCTGTATTATACACCCAAATGCCGCGGCGTTTCAAGTTTTTCTTCATTTCCGCGCGTTTTTTGCGCGTTTTTACGGCCGACAGGCGGCTCCTTTCCGTTTGTAAAAGTGACAATATTTCTAAAATTATTACAATATTATGAAGCAAGCAGCTTGACATTGTTAAAAATATGAAATAAAATATACTCGACTACTCGTATACAGGGGCGCCTATGCCTTTTCACCCCCGGGTATAGAGTTTGAAGGATATGGAGGATTGCTTATGCGCGCTTTCCATGTACGCCGCTTCTTATCACTGGCGCTGGTTCTGATCTGCTGCCTGGGCCTTTTTCCGGTACGGGCGGAAACCTATCCCACCACCGCGTATGCCGAAAGCACGGTGCGTCTGCTTTCGCAGCCCGGCGCTTCGGGACAGATCATACTGACCATCCCCAAGGGGGACATGGCGATCATCATGGACGAAACCGGGGATTATTACGTTGCGATCTATAACGGAACGCAGGGATATATCCTGAAATCCGCGCTGCGCCTCACGAGCGGGGATGCGTCCGCCGCGCCCCAGGAGAGCCAAACTGTTTACCCGACGCTCAGCACGGGCAGCCGGGGCGCGAACGTGACCAAGCTGCAAAGCGCCCTCAAGGAGCTGGGCTTTTATACCGGCCTGCTGGACGGCCAGTACGGCTCGGGCACCAAGAGCGCCGTGGAGGCCTTCCAAAAAATGAACGGCCTGCCTGTAAACGGCACGGCGAACAGCGCCACACAGCAGCTTCTGTACGAGGGCTCGCCCAAGAACAGCAAGGGCGCGGTGGCGAACGGCGCTGCCGCGGTCACCGAGACCGTCAGGCAGGGCAGCAGCGGCGATCATGTGGTTCAATTGCAGACCCGGCTGCAGGCCCTGGGCTATTACACGCTCACGATCGACGGCAAAGCAGGCAGCAACACGGTAAGCGCCATCCGCGCCTTCCAAAAGAAGAACGGCCTGCCCCAGACGGGCGTCGCCGACGAGGCCACCCAGACCCTGCTGTATTCCATGGACGCCCTGCCCGCCAAGGCCGCCGCCGGCGCGCCTACGCCCACCCCGTATCCGACCAGCGCGCCCTCCGAAAAGGCGGCGTCCTTCCCCTTCACGACGTACACCACCTCCTCCGTCAACCTGCGCGCGCAGGCGTCCACCTCCTCCTCCCGGCTTTTGACCATTCCCAAAGGCGCGGATATCACGGTGCTGGATATTTCCGGCGGCTATCTGCATGTCTCCTACGGCAATAAAACCGGCTATATCGTCTCCGATTACGCCTATGTGCCCAGCCAGTACGCCCCGGGCACGGCCCTGGACACGGATTCCGAGGCACAGCAGCGCTACGCCTATCTGCAATCGGGCAGCATGGGCAAAAATGTGATCGTGCTCCAGGAAGCGCTCAAGGAGCTGGGCTTCTATTCCGGCTCGGCGGACGGCGCGTTCGGCGCCAGCACGGTCGCCGCCGTGAAATCCTTCCAGAAAAAGAACGGCATCAAGCAGGACGGCGTCGCGAGCCCCGAGGTCCAGAAGCTGATTTTCGAGGGCAAGCCCTACAACGCCAAGGGCAAGCGGACCACCGTGCTCACGCTGCCCAACGCCCAGGTCGAATCCATGAGCCAGGGCAACAAGGGCGATCAGGTGGCCGATCTGCAAAAACGCCTGTACAGCCTGGGCCTGTATTCCGGCTCCTTCAGCGGCGTTTACGACAACGCCACCGTAAAGGCCGTGAAGGCCTTCCAGCAAACGCACAAGCTGACCGTGGACGGCATCGCCGGGCCGAAGACGCTAAAGCTGCTCTACCTTCTGAGCGTGACCGCCGCGCCCACGGCCTACGTGCCCGCCGAACCGACCCCCACGCCCTCGCCCACGCCGCTGACCGCCCAGAACGTGACGATCCTGACCATGAACAGCCGGGGCCCCGCCGTGCTGCAATTGCAGTACCGGCTGATGGAGCTGGGGTATTACACCTGCGTGCCCGACGGCGTATACGACGCGGATGAAATGAACGCCGTGCGCGAATTCCAGCGCAAGAACGGCCTGACGATCGATGGGATCGCGGGCCTGAACACCCAGATCATCCTGTATTCCGACGCGGCGCTGCCCGCGACCACCGTGCCGCTCTACACCGCCGTGCCGCAGACGGTCCCCGCCGTGACGCCGACGCCCATCATCATTTCCAACGCGACCAAAGCCCCCTCCCTCCAGCCTTTGAACCCCGGCGACCGGGGCGATCTGGTCAAGGCCATGCAGACCAAGCTCAAGGAGCTGGGTTATTATACCGGCGCCATTGACGGCATTTACGGCAGCGGCACCGAAAGCGCCGTGCGCAGATTCCAGCGCGCGAACAAGCTTTCCGTGGACGGCCAGGCGGGCACCCAGACCCTGACCTGCCTGTACATGAACAGCAGCGTGGTTTCCGCCGCGACGTCCAAGCCGACCGCTGCCCCCGCGCCCACCGCCGCGCCTGCCGCCGCTTCCCAGACGAGCAGCGTTACCGTTCCAACCACGACCCTGCTTCAGCTCGGCGATAAAGGCGCGGCCGTCAAAGCCCTGCAGGAGAGGCTGAAGGAGCTGGGCTATCTTGCTTCCGCAGACGGCATCTTCGGCCCGCAGACCTATAACGCGGTGGTGAATTTCCAAAAGCGCAACGGCCTGACCGCGGACGGCATCGCGGGCACGATGACCCTGAACCGCCTCAATTCCAGCAGCGCGGTTTCCGCCGTCGGCAGCAGCCTGCTGCCCGGCGTCACCGTCCCGTCGAATACCCAGACCAGCAATCAGCAGACCGCTTCCTTTACCCCGCCCAAGGCGTCGCAGGTACAGTACGCCAACTGGTACTCGGTCATCCGCTCGATCGCGAAAAAAATGCCGGACGTCATCATCTATGATCCGGACTCCGGCCTGCACTTCAAGCTGCACATGTTCTCCTTCGGCAAGCACGCCGATTCCGAGCCCCCGACCGCCGAGGATACGGCGATCCTCAACCAGATCGTCGGCGTCAACACCTGGACGCCCAAGTATGTCTGGGTCATTTTCCCGGACGGGCAGGTGTTTATCGGCTCCATCCACAGCCACGGCCACGAGGTGGACCATACCCCGAATAACGATCTGGAAGGGCATATCTGCCTGCACTTCCCCCGCGTGATGTCCGAAGCGGAGGCCACCGGCCCCTATGCCGTCAGCCACCAGAACGAAATCAATTGGGGCTGGGAGCTGACGCAGGCCATGGCGAAGTAATCATCTTATATTTATGCAGGCGATCACGTGTTTTTGACTAAAACATGACACATTATTGACACACTATTCATTTACCATACATTTGTTCAAGGAGGCCCAGCCGTCGCGTTTTGGCTGCCCCCTCGGCCAAAATTTTATGACGCTGATTTTGCCTTCTTGGAACTCCCGCCGTTCCCCTCACGGCGGGGTTTTTGTCTGTTCATGCAAAGGGCCGCGAACATAAAAAATGGCCCGCCCGTAAAAAGGGGGGGCCATGGTTTGGCTTGGATCAGTGCCGGCCGGCTTCCTTGATCTTGGCGGCCTTGCCCTGCAGATTGCGCAGATAATACAGCTTCGCCCTGCGAACCTTGCCGCGGCGGATCACTTCGATATGATCCACACGGGGGGAATGCAGCGGGAACGTACGCTCAACGCCGATGCCGTAAGACACGCGGCGAACGGTGAAGGTTTCCCGGCTGGAGCCGTTGCGCTTGGCAATCACAGTACCCTCAAACGCCTGAAGACGTTCGCGGTTGCCTTCCACAACCTTCACGAATACGCGAAGCGTATCGCCAACGTTGAAGCTGGGCAGATCGGTACGGAGCTGCGCCTGTTCGATCGAACGGATGATTTCGCTCATGAATGGTGTCCTCCTTCCCTCATAGACGTTCATGCGCGGCATTTCCTGCCCGCAGCGGACCGCCCGTTAGTCACACAAATGGCATTATATCATGCTCCACCTGAAAATGCAAGCGCTTTTTTGCGGGAAAACGCAAAAAACGCGTGAATCAGCCGAAAAGAAAAGATTGACTTTCATTTTTGTCTATGGTATAATCTCCTGTGCTGGCGGTTTGCCAGTATGCCGATATAGCTCAGTTGGTAGAGCGGCTGATTCGTAATCATCAGGTCAAGGGTTCGAGTCCCTTTATCGGCTCCTTTTTTTCGAGGTGTAGCGCAGTTTGGTAGCGCGTTTGGTTCGGGACCAAAAGGTCGTGGGTTCAAATCCCGCCACCTCGACTTGGATGAAGCATCAAATCCGCATGATTTGGTGCTTTTTCTATGTCGGTTTTTCCATCTTCACGCGAAGCTTCCATTCCCTTCTTATTTTCACCTTATTCACAATCTATTTCTCGCGGATAATCTGGTTGTATTGTTCAGAAAACTAACACTGTTCATATCTAAAACAGTTCATGTCCTTTTTCATTTCAATTATACCATGCAGAGCGCTTCGCTTTCCCGTCGTTTCCAAAGCGCTGAACGGCCTCGTCTATCTGCCCGCAGTAACGGACGATATGCTCCAAAATGCTCAAATCCCGTTCAGCTTCGCTCATACAGCAGCTTCTCCTCTCCCTTGATGGCCTGTAAAAAGCGGGCGTCCAGCGCGGACGTGGAAAGCAGATCCACCGGCAGATGCAGGGCGTCCTCCAAATCGGAGAGCAAGAAAGCCATCTGCATTCCCTTCACGCTGCCTTTATCGATGCGCAGGTCCACATCGCTTTTCAGGGTGCTCTTTCCCGTGGCGTAGGAGCCGAACAGATACATGCGATGCACGCCGTATTTCGCGGCAATGGGCGATACGATTTTCTGAATCTCCGCAACGCTGTACATGAAAAAGCCCCTCCTTTCGCTGCCTGCACGCCCTCGTTATACGTCGGCGCGGGCTGTCTGTCCCTTGCCGTCCGTCTTTCGGCCGTTCACCCTTCATTCTCCGCAATGTTTTTCTCGGTTGCATCCCGGAATTCCTGCTCATGGGCGTCGATTTTTCAAATTTCTTCATGCGCGGTAAGCAGGAAAGGCTGATTCCAGCGGTTTTTGTTTTGCATAAATTCAGGGGCGGCATTGATCGGGGCTTTTTGCTGTGCTACAATATTCCCGAACAAGGAGGTGAAGGCGCGTTGAATCTGATTTCTTACGCGGCCATTGCCGTGGTTGTGATCGCCGCCGTGCGGTATGTATGGTATCTGAAACAGCAAAAGAAAAAGTAACACGCCGCGGCGCGAAAAACGCGCGGGGCCGACCGTTCGGCGGGCGTTCCGCGCGTTTTTTGCGTCTTCGCTCAATCCTTCTTCATCCAGGATTCGTCGGACGGGTCATCGCGGAAGGAGAGCAGGCGCGCGCAGTCGGCGCGTTCGATGTAGCCTTCCTCGGCGGCGACTCGGATCAGCGTGTCAAAATCGCACAGGCTTTTGTTTTCCACCCGGGCCGCGGCCAGGCGTTCCAGGCCCTTTTTCATGCCGTAGGTGAATATGCTGGCGATGCCCAGCACCTGCGCGCCGGCCTCCCGCAGGGCGTCCACCACCTCGATCACGCTGCCGCCGGTGGAAATCAGGTCCTCGATCACGACCACCTTCTGCCCCGGCTCCAGCTTCCCCTCGATCTGGTTGCCGCGGCCGTGGTCCTTGGCGCCCGAGCGCACATAGCCCATGGGCAGGTTCATCAAATGCCCGGTGATCGCGGCGTGGGCGATGCCGGCGGTCGACGTGCCCATCAGCACCTCGGCGTCCGGGTAATAGGTTTCCACCGCCGCTTTCAGCCCTTCCTCCACGTGGATGCGCACCTTTGGCGCGGTCAGGGTGAGCCGGTTATCGCAGTAGATGGGGCTTTTGATGCCGCTGGCCCAGGTGAACGGCTCCTGCGGGCGCAGGAATACGGCGCGGATGGACAGAAGATCGTGGGCGATCGTTTGGGCAACGTTCATGGGGGTATCCTCCTTTTACAGCGCGGATAAGATCAGCATGCAGGTTTCGGTGATTTTGACGCGGGGCTCCCTCAGCAGCTCCCGAATTTCGGACACGGACATTTTGCGGGGGGCGATATCCTCGTAGGCCTCGCGGCAGGGGCGCATATCGCCGCGCACGGTCACGAAAACGGGCACGATCAATTGGTCGGTGAGGCCCACGCTGTAGCAGGCGGGGGGCAGCACGCGGTCCACGCGCACCATCTCCAGGCCCGTTTCTTCCATCAGCTCCCGCCGCGCGGCGTCCTCGGGGCTTTCCTCCCCGTCGATCATGCCGGTGGGGAATTCCCACACATAATCGTTGACCGCAAAGCGGAATTCCCGGCAGAGCAGGTAATCCCCGTCCTCGAACCGCGCGATGATCTCCACCGCCGTCAGGCGGGAGGCGAGGTCCTTTTCCGTCTTCAGGTCGTTGAAAGAAATCACTTCCCAGCATACGTCCTTCCCGTCCACATCGTAGCGCAGCGCGTACTTGCGCAGGAATCCGCCGCAGGCCGGCACGATCTGCCGAAGCGTTTTCATGCCCCGCCCTCCCTTCCGTTCGGTATACCGATATTGTAGCGAAGCCGGGCCAAAATAGCAATCCTTTTCTTCTTTCGCATCTGTTCAGCCGATGATTGAAGGGGGACGCCGAGCCGAAAAAAACACAAAAAAGACAGGCGGCGCACGGCAGGAAAAAACTGTCTTTCAGCGAAACTATCAGAATATGGTTTCGTCCGCCCGTGATCCGGACGGAGCCGGGGAAGGGTGGTTCTTTGAAGAAGCGCAGAAAACGCTGGTGGATCCTGATTTGTTCGGTGCTCGTGCTGCTGATCGCGGTGATGATCTTTCTTTTTTCCGCGCAGGACGGTCTGGAATCCTCCAATACCAGCACCGGCGTGGTGGTCTGGGTGATCCAGCATTTCTATCCGACCTACCCGGAAATGACCCGCCGGCAGCAGGCCGCGCTCATGGAGGAGCTGGTGTTCAAAATTCGGAAGCTGGCGCATTTTTTGGAATTTGCCATGCTCGGCGTGTCCCTTCGGCTGCTGTTCCACGCGCTGCGGCTGCGTCTGCCGCTGATGTGGGCCTGGCTCGCGGGCACGCTGTACGCCGTTTCGGACGAGGTGCACCAAATGTTTGTGGCCGCCCGCGGCCCCGCGGTCACGGACGTGATGATCGACAGCGCCGGGGTGCTTACCATGGCCTGCGTGACGTCCCTGATCCTGCTGATCCGGAAGCGGATCAAACAAAAGAAAGACCCGGAATACGTCTAAACAAGAGAGCCGGCGGCGTCCGCCTCTTCTTTTTTGTATTTTTTCCGAACTTTCCCGAACATTTTTTATTTTTCCTCTGGTAATATTCGTATTTCTATGCTATACTCTTTTTCGTTTGGGCGTGATATATCAGAGAGGAATGAGCAAGCACCATGGACAAGATCAAGCGCAATGAACGGCTGGCGGCCATGACCCAGATCCTGACCGCGTCGCCGAACCGGATCTTTACGCTGTCGCACTTCTGCGAGTTGTTTTCCACCGCCAAATCCACCGTGAGCGAGGACGTTGCGATCCTGCAGGAAACGATGCGCCAGTTCAGGCTCGGCAAGCTGGAAACGGTAACGGGCGCGGCGGGCGGCGTGCGCTATCGGCCGATCGGGCTGGGGGCGACGGGCCGGGATTTCGTGGAGGGGATCTGCGAACGGCTGCGCGAGCCGGGCCGGCATCTGCCCGGCGGCTATCTGTATTTTTCGGACATCCTGTCCGACCCGCAATTGGTGCATGGCATGGGCACGCTGATCGCCAGCCAGTATTACGACGCGAACGTGGATTTCGTGCTCACGATGGAGACCAAGGGCATCCCCGTGGCGCTGATGACGGCGGGCGCGCTGCGGGTGCCGCTGATCATCGCGCGGCACGCGACGAAGGTCTACGAAGGCAGCGCGGTGAACATCTCCTACGTTTCCGGCTCCGGCAACATCGAAACCATGGCGCTGTCGCGCCGGGCGGTGAAGGAAGGCCAGCGCGCCCTGATCGTGGATGATTTTATGCGCGGCGGCGGAACGGCCCGCGGCATGATCGAGCTGATGAAGGAGTTTTCCGTCACCGTGGCGGGTATCTGCTTCGTGCTCGCGCTGGAAAACCCCAAGCACCGCTCCATCCAGGGCGAAAAAACGCTGATGCTCCTGTCCGATATCAAAGAGGGCGAACCCTTGCAGATCCGCCCCGCGGACTGGATCGACTGACTGAAAGGAGATTCTGAAAATGAACGATTGCCTGTTCTGCAAAATCATCGCGGGAGACATCCCGTCCACGAAGGTCTATGAGGACGAATCCTGCTTCGCCTTCCGGGATATCAATCCCCAGGCTCCGACCCATGTTCTCCTGGTGCCCAAGGCCCATGTGGGCAGCATCGCCGAAGCGAACGCGCTCCCGCTGGAAACGCAGGCCGCGCTGTTTGCCGCCATCCCGAAGATCGCCGCGCAGGAGGGCCTGACCAACGGCTTCCGCATCGTTTCCAACTGCGGGCCGGACGCGTGCCAGAGCGTGCCGCATTTGCATTTTCATATTTTGGGCGGCCGTCAGATGGCGGATCAAATGGCCTGATTGGTCAAAAAAATTCCGCAATCGCGGTGAAACTGTAAAAACATTTTCATGGGCCGAAAAAGCTGTTGACTACCCTGCCCGAAAGCTGTATAATGATTCCACGGTCGCCATCCGCCGGTCAAACGGCGTCGCACCGTGGCAAACGGTGTTGTTTCAGGCGAGATAGGCGAAGGGAGGGAAAACAAGTGTCTGAGGTTCATGTCAACAAGAACGAATCGCTGGAAAGCGCTCTGAAGCGGTTTAAGCGGCAATGCGCCCGTGCTGGTGTGCTGGCAGAGGTTCGTAAGCGCGAGCATTATGAAAAGCCCAGCGTAAAGCGCAAGAAGAAGGCTGAGGCCGCCCGCAAGCGGAAGTATTGATCCAAAGCCAAGTTAAAACCGTCCATGCAGTGTGGACGGTTTTTTCTATGCGCGGAGAGGAGGAACGCCGGACGCTTTTCCTTTTGCCGCTCCGCAATGACACACCTTCGGGAAAACAGCTTCATAGATCAAAAAGCGCCAGATACTCACGATAAACGGTCTCGGGATCATCAGAGGAAAAAACGTAGGCGGGTATGCCCGCCGCGGAAAGCTCCTCTATCAAGGGTGAAAAATCCACGTTCTCCCTTGGGAAAAACAGCACCGCGTCCGCGACAGGCCATTGCGTCGGATCCCAGGGATTGACGGAAATATCCCAGGCGCCCATGGCCTCGCAGCGGACGCGCTCGAAAAAAATCTCTACAACATCGGGCGGGTTGTTCGGAACATCGTATTCGCTGGAAGCGATCCATTTTTCTTCATACGGCGTGGCCTCCATGGCTTTCCAGAGCGCATCCTGCGCATCGCCGCTCCATGCATTCACGGAGAAATATACATACATGTTGATAACGTCCTTTTGCGGGAAGCGCACGCCATGCGCGTCCGATACCGTCGGCGCGGCGGTCAGCTCCGTACCGAGCGGAGCATCGGAAGGCGCGGGGCTTGCGTCCGCCGCTGAATCGGCGGGCGCCGCCGTCGGCGGAAAAAGCTGCCGCCGGCAGAGGATGGCGGCGCCAAGCAGCAGCACGGCAGCGCAGCAAAGAAAGAATATCCTGCTTTTTTTCCGCTTGAAGGGCGTCTTTGCTTCGGAGACCGCCGTCTTCAGGGCATCCTCCATTTCCTCGGCGCTTTGCCATCTTTCCTCCGGCAGATATGCGCAGGCCCGCAGGATTACATTCGCCAGGGAGGGAGAGGTTTGGTTCGGGGGCGGCAGACGTTCCCCGCTGATCCGCCGCTGAAAAGCGCTGGCGCGATCCTGGGGAGAGGCGATCTGCTTCCCGGACCGCACGAAAGGCAGCGAAAGGCCGTTTCCGAGCCAATAAAGCACCATCCCGACGGAATATATATCCGCCAGAATGAAGCGCCGCAGTTCGCGGCCGCCCGTTTCGGCCCGGTAGATCTCAGGCGCCATGTAGTTGGGCGTGCCTTTCCAGGACAGCGTGCCGGTTCGGTTCATTTCGTTGGCCGAGCCGAAATCCCCCAGCTTGCAATGGCCCGCCTGATCCACAAAGATGTTTTCGGGCTTAATATCCCGATGGACGATGCCCCGTCGATGGCATTGACTTAAAGCGCTGCAAAGATCCAAGCCGATCTGAGCCAGCTCTTTTTCGTTCATTCCGTTGATGGCGGCTTTTTTTGTCAGATTGTCCAACAGCTCCATGCGGATCAGGATGATCCAGCACAGCGGCTCGGGATGCAGAACGCAATGATCTTCGATCTGCACAATGCCGGACACATCCCGCAGCGCTTTCATGATGGCGATTTCTTTGGTAAAGTCGCGCACGCGATGCTCGTAATACTCGGTCACCTGTTCCTGGGTATAGCCCTCGGAACGCAGGATTTCCGGGTCTTCCCAATCATCCGGGATCATCTGCGCCTTGATGGCCGTTTCACGCCCATCCTTTGATTTTGCGCGGTAAACCCGGGAGAAGGAGCCCTGCCCGATCTCGGCCGTCAATTCCCATTCCGGCCATGCTTCAAGGACGGCTTGCCGAATATCTGTCACGATCCTGTTATCCCCCTATTTGCCATTGGAATCAGCATAGCACAGCTCAAACACATCCGAGAAAGTACAAAGCGGATCTTCCGTCAAGATACTCAGTTCAAGAAAGCTTTCATAAGGATTCGTCAGATAAAACGGATGCATGCCGCACTCATCCAGGATCCTGTTCATTTCCTGATGAAAGGCTCTTTCCCGCATGGCCGGGGATGAAAAACCTTCCTCGAGTGAAAAGATCAGAAAGCAGAGGGTCATCAAGTCATAACGGGTAATGGCGGTATTGCCGGACAGGATATCGCTCACGCGCTGACGGGTGAGGCGCTTGCCGGAGAAAACGCCATCCAGCTTCGCGCTGCGCGTAGGCAGCAGATTTCCCTGTCTGTTCCGGGGCACGGATGCGTAGAGGATGCTCTCAATGCCCGAAGCGGTCACTTGCGTCTCCTGTATTACCGTATCCTGATCGGAGATCATTTGCGCGCAAAGCTTACACGCCTCGGCCCACATCCTGTCAAAGTGTTCTCTCGCTGTAATGCTCTGTATTTTTCGCGGTTCGGCGTTCTGCGGCAGGCGGCTGAGATAATTCATCAGGCTGGCTTCGTCCTTGATCTGCGCCCGCTGCTTGCGCATTCGATCGGTTTTTTCGCCTAAGGCGCTGTAGCGCAGCATTTCGTTCGGAAGGGAAGAATAGGTCCGCCACAAATCGGTAAAAACGAAATAACCAAGATTGTAACGATAGCAGTACCAGCAGATCACCTCAAAAGGATCCTTGGGCGACAGCCCGGTTTCCAGCAAGCCCTTGGTAAGGAAAAGCTCCACATCCTCCAGCGGCATTCCCAGCCCAAAGCCCAGCAGCAGCACCACAGGCCGTGACACGGTCTTTTGGGCCAGCCAGTTTCCGCTCAGCTTCCGAAGAGACGCGGAGGATGGCGTGAAGTGCGCCGGTACCTGCCGGGAAGCGAATTCCCCCAAAATCATTTTCTGGAAGGTTTCGGAAGGGATCGAATCGAAAGGCTCCGTCATTTCCGCTTTGCGGTAAAGGTACCGTTTGAGGTAATCGCCAAAACGAAGCTCGCCGAAATTCGTCATTAAAGTATCGTAAATCGTTTGCGCCCCATTTTCGTCAAAGCCCTCGGTGCGCAGGGCTTTTCTGGCAGCCACCTTGGAACGGAAGGTGAGATCCAGGCTGGAAGGGGTACGGGGCATGCAGCTTCACCGCTTTTCTATCAAAATCCATCATTATATTATACTATGTCCGGGTTTATCTTTTGTAGTTTGGATTTCCGCTCGGCGTCTTGCCGGAAAAGCAAACTACAGACCGAAAAAACCGTTCGAGTATAATATATGCAAACAATAGCCGCCTGTCAAGAAAGTGGGCGCAGTCAGCGCAAAAACAGATCAGGAGGGAAAACCGATGAAGAAAACACGGAAAAACATGGCTGAACATACGAAAAAGGCAGGGATGCTCGCTATACTGCTGGCTTTCCTTCTGCTTTTGCTGACCGGATGCGGAAACAGCGGCGAGAAGCCAGCCGCGTCCCCCGCCGCCACCGACGCGCCGGTCACTTCGTCCGTAAAGAAAGGCGATTACGTCACGTTCGGGAAATACGAGCAGGACGGGGACGAAGGAAACGGCAAAGAAGACATCGAATGGCTGGTGCTGGACGTTCAGGGCGGCAAGGCGCTGCTGATCAGCCGCTGCGCGCTGGATGTAAAGCCATATGAGTCCGACAGCTTCAAGGAAAATTTGAGCTGGGAAACCTGCTCGCTGCGGGAGTGGCTGAACGGCGAATTCTTCTCCGCCGCCTTCAGCGCGGAGGAACAGGCGGCGATCCCCGCGGTAAAGGTAAGCTGCGCCGCGGAGGAAGACCTTGGCTGGTCGCCCCAAAAAGGAAACGACACGCAGGATCAGGTTTATCTGCTCAGCATTTCGGAAGCGCGCGATTATTTTGCCAGCTATGAGGAGCGCATGTGCGTGCCCACCGCTTACGCCTGGCGCTGGGGATACCCCGAAGAATACTTTGACGCGGAGGGGAAAGCCACCGTCCGCTGGTGGACGCGCTCGCTGGACGAGGATCGGGCGGGACGGATCGACTTGGACGGCGATTATGATAACAGCAATGTACCCTACGACGTCACCAACATATGCTGGGTGCGCCCGGTGATCTGGGTCAGCCTGAGCTTTAGCCTGCCCATCGCCGCGCCGCGGCCCACCGCAACGCCTTCACCGGAGCCCACCGCCGAACCATCGCCAACGCCCCTGCCCTCCGTAAACGCCAGCGGTTCTTTGGACAATCTGACCTGGAACCTGAATGAGGACGGCCTGCTGATCATCCAGGGCCAGGGCGGCATGTACTTCACGCAGGGGAATAAAGCGTGGGAGGAATACAAGGACGCGATACAAACTGTCGAGATTCAAAGCGGCGTCACCGGTATCGCCGAAGGCGCGTTCTACGATTGCAAAAACCTGAAGAGCGTTTCGCTCCCCGACACGATCGGCCGCATCGATCCCCGTGCCTTCCAGGACTGCGAAAGCCTCACCGGCCTTGCTATTCCGGCCGGCGTGGGATACATCGGGGAAGGCGCGTTCAGCGGCTGCCGGCAGATGACCAGCGTCAACCTGCCCGATAAACTGACCTGGATCTATACCGAGACGTTCAAGGACTGCGCCAATCTGGAAAGTATCGTCATCCCGGATGGCGTCACCACCATCGAACGGTACGCCTTCGACGGCTGCGGGATCAAAAGCGTCAAGTTCCCGGCGGGATTGCAAAACAACATCAACGAAGGCGCTTTCATCCGGTGCAGGCGGCTGCAGAGCGTCGAGATCCCGGAGGGGATCAAGTATATCGCGAACGCCGCATTCGCCGGCTGCATCAATCTGACCAACGTGACCATTCCCGGCAGCGTTACCACCATTGGCCAAGAAGCATTCACTTACTGCAACAAGCTGGAAAGCGTCACGATCCCGGAGGGTGTTACAAGGATTGGCTTTAAGGCGTTCTTCGGATGCAATCTCAAATGGGCTTCCCTGCCCGTCAGCCTGAACTACATCGACAACAACATCTTTGACAACGGTGTACGAATCTATTATGCCGGTACAGAGGCGCAGTGGTGGGATGTCGCCAATCACAATACGCTTTTTGGGATTTATTACGAATCCACCGGGCCGGACGCGCAGTAATATGCTGCCCCGGCATCCTGTTTGCGGACAAGAAAAAAAGGAGTGTTTGAAAATGAAAAAAACATGGCTTGTTCTGGCGATCCTGCTGGCCGTGCTGCTGTGCCTTCCCACGGCCCTGGCCGAGCAAAGCGGCACCTGGGGAGCATTGTCCTGGACGCTGGACGACGACGGCGTGCTGACCATTTCCGGCAGCGGCGACATGGATAATTTTGTTAAGGACGACCGGCGCGCCTGGACCAAATACAAAACGTTCCTCACCAATCCCTCGTCGGTTGATGATAACCACCCCTACGGAACCTCGACGCTTTATGTGCGGATCGGGGACGGAATCACCAGCGTCGGCGATTACGCGTTCACCGAATGCATGTTGCTGATGGGGGTCAGCCTGCCGGAGGGGATCACCCGGATCGGCGATCAGGCTTTTGAGTATTGCTCCATGCTGGAGGAAATATCGCTCCCGCAAAGCCTGACCTCCATTGGATACAGTGCTTTTGATTTTTGCGAACAGCTCAGGGCGCTCGACATTCCGGACAGCGTGACCAGCATTGGAAAAGCGGCTTTCTGGGCCTGCAAGAGCCTTGAAAGCATCCATCTTCCCGCCGGGCTGGACCGCATCGAGGACGATACCTTTTCGGGCTGCGGCAGCCTGGCCGTCATCCGCATCCCGGACGGCGTCGCCAGCATTGGCAACAGCGCCTTCAACAACTGCCGAAGCCTGGCCGCCATTTCGATCCCGGAGGGCGTCACGGAGATCGGCCGCTATGCTTTCTCCAATTGTGAAAGCCTGAACAGCGTTTCTTTTCCGGCGAGCATCGTCAGTATCGGTTCCAATGTGTTTTCCAGATGTGATGAATTGACGGATATTTATTATACCGGCACCGCCGATCAATGGGCGAAAATTTCTATCGGGAAAGACAACGATTGGTGGCTGGATGGCGTTGCGATCCATTACGAATCCAAGGGCCCGGACGCGCAGTAAACCAAACAGAACAGCATTTGCACGATGGACATGATCCGAAACGGACGAACGCTGAAGCGTCAAAATGCATATGAATTTCGCGCAAGGGAGTGGATGAAAATGAAAAAAACATGTCTTGTCTTGGCGATCCTGCTGGCCGCGCTGCTGTGCCTTCCCGCGGCCCTGGCCGAACAAAGCGGCGTCTGGGGAGAACTCTCATGGGAGCTTACGGATAATGGGGTACTGACGATCTCCGGGGCCGGGCCCATGGAGGATTTCAAGTGGAATTCAGCCGACGCATGGTTCCCCTATAAACGGGATATCAAAAGAATTGAAATCGGCAGCGAAGTGACCAGTATCGGGGCCTATGCGTTTGAAAGCTGCGGCAGTCTGAACCGGATCTTTCTTCCTGACGGGATCAGGCGCATCGGCCTCCGCGCCTTCAGCGCGTGCTTCTTTCTCGAATATGTATCCATACCGGAAGGCGTAGAAATGATCGATCAGGAGGCCTTTGCCGGCTGCAATTTCTTCGGTATAACGATTCCCGACAGCGTCACTGCGATTGGGAAGAAAGCGTTTTACAACTGCTGCCGTATGAATACGCTCAGCCTTGGGAACAGTGTTGCCCAGATCGGCGAGGGCGCGTTTTGGGGCTGCTATGGGCTGACGGAGGTCAGGCTGCCGGAAAGCGTGACCAGCATCGGCAGCACTGCGTTCTACGGGTGCTCCGGCATGAAGTTCATCACGATCCCATCCAGTATTACAAGCTTTGGCGATGAGGTGTTTACGTCCTGTAACAGCCTGACGGACGTCTACTTCGGCGGCACCGCGGAAGAATGGCTTGCCATCGCCCCGGCCTATTCCTATATTCCCCGCTGCGTCATTCATACGGAATCCTCCGGCCCGGAGGATGCGCAATCTTTTTCATATTAACAGCGCCTGACAGTTCGCGAAAGGATAGATGAAGATGCGGAAACGATTTTGCGCGGCGCTCGTATGCCTGGCCTTGCTTTTGGCCGCCTTTCCAAGCCGGGCCGCCGAAACCTGGGATTGGAATAAAGCGTATTACGGTTTTCTGATGGACGGTTTCTTCAAATACGCGAAGCAAAAATACTTCGTGAACCCTGATAACTGGGAGGTCCCGCGCTTCGCTCTGCGCGATCTGGACCTGGACGGCGTGCCGGAGCTGCTGGCCTATAACGGATGCGGCTATACGGCCGACGCCCGGGGCTACGTTTATACCTTCCACAACGGACGCGTGTTTTACTGCGGGGAAATCGGCAATCTGGACGAGAACTTCTACTACGAAGGGAATACGCGGTATCCCGGACTGTTTTACGACAGCAGCGATCGGGACCAGCATTTCTCGCTTTACTATGTGCGCCTGGAAGGAACCAGGCTGGTTCGCCAGCGTGTGGCGGTTTGGAACTGGCCGTACGAAACCGAGGCGTGGAACGCGGTTGAGCCGGACAAGCCGCTCATCGTCGAAATACCGGCCGCTTATGCCCCCGTTACGCGGGACCGGGCGCTGTATGATCTTGCGGACACCTATCTGCGGATCGCCGCGAAGAATGAGGATCTGCCGCCCGATTATACGCGGCTGCAGCTCTATTCCATTCGGCAGATTTCCGCGATGGGCTGGGACGCGTTCACGGCAGGATACGGCGCCGCGGGATCGGCGTCGGTTTGGAATCAGCCCGTGAGGTTCTGGTTTGATCCCGACGGTACGGCACAGCTGGGCATCCTGTGGGAAACGGACGATACGCGTCTTTACGCTGTCACGGGGGAAAACGCCCTTACGGGAGAACCCGCCTATTCGGTCCGCGCCGGGAATCCGGGGCGCTACGGGGACGATTATTTCGATGTTTCAGACGGAACCGTGTATGCCTTTACGCTCTCGGCGCTGGACGCGGCGACCCGGGAACCCGTGGAGCGCACCACGGTCTATGTGTCCGTCACCTTCGCCCAGCCCCGGACGCAGGAGGAGATGGTGCAGGAGGTCTACCGGCTGAGCAGGCAAAAGCTCGTTGGCCAAATGGGCAAGGCGGGAACAGAGGAAAACGCCCTGCTGAACACCCTCTGTCAGGATTATGAAAAATCCTTTGCGAACATCTATATGGGAGAGCTGGAGGATAATCTGACGTATCAAATCTCTTCGGCGGGGTACAGTATCCTTTCGGACACGGTGGGATTTGCGATCGACGGGATCAACGACATAATCAACGATCCCGTCGAGATGGAGCTGATCCAGGTTTTGACCGATTATCTGACCAGCCGGGAAGGCGTGACCGCGGAGCAATTCAAGCATTACGCCGATCGGGTGTCCTGGGTCGGAGATATTGGCGAATTCTTTATCAGCGGCGACAACTGGAACGACTTGATGCAATCCCTCGATTCGGGGATCAGCGCCATGAACACCGGGCTGGAGAAGATTTTCAATAAAATCCCGGACGATCTGTTCAAAGGCGTCAAAAAATACTTGCTCGGCAACTCCAGCCTGGCAGATCAGATCAATAAGCATACAAAAAAAATCAATAACGCCGGCAAGTTTTTCAGCGGCGTCGCCGCCGTGATCGAGACCGGGGTCAAAGTGAAGCGCAATACGGACGTCGTTTCGATCCTGACGGGCAACTACATGGAAAATATCAGCATTCTGGGCGAGCTGGCCGAGCGGGCGAAAACAGAGCAGATGAAAAACGCCATCCGGCGCGTGACCAGATGGATGACCAATCATCTGGAGGATGACTTGGCCCAGGTGTACGACGAGGCCAGCGCGTTAGGCAAATGGGTGCTGAACCTGGCGGTGGATTGGAGCGTGGAGGTGCTGGCAGAGAAGGCGGCGGGAGGCGGCGTCAAGGCCTTGGGAAACGGCCTGGGCGGCTTTTTGCTGGGGCAGGCCATCGGCAGCCTGGTCACCAAATCGGCCGGCGATTTTATCGGCGCCAACGAAAAGGTCGCCGCCGCCAATGCGGCGGCGCGCATCCTGAAGCTGGAAACGGAATATGCCGTGCTGAACGGGGACGTCCGTGCCTTCACCTGGCTGGATCTGTTTGCCAAAGAGATGTGGACCATGAATAACGCGACCGTCCTGGCGGTGGACGCCGTGCACCGGGGAAGCTTCCTGCGGGCCGTCGGCGACTGGATCAGAAACAACAAGGGCCGCGAGCTGAACGACCGGGATTACGATATGATCTCCGAGGACTCGAACAGGATCGCCGGCCACAGAACGCAGCTGGCGCGCTGCTTGGAGCAGTATACCGCCGAAGCGGAACAGGAGGTGCGGTGGGAAAACAAGCTGGAAACCGGCATCGTGGTGTACGGCCCCCCGGAACGGGCGGTCATCGCGGATGACTGGGCGCCGCTGTACGCGTCGTATCATTCCGCCGATCCGGAACACCTGGTCTGCGAACTGCCGAAGGGAAGCGCGGCAGAGATCCTGGGTGAATTGTTTTCTGCGAAAAATGGGACCCTATGGTACCTCATCCGTTTTGATGATACGCAGTGCGCGTTCGCTGCCGCCTCTTGCGTGCAGCGTTAATCGGAATGGCCGTTCCTTCAATTGCCCCTTGGCAGCTTCATTGTAAAGGATCGTTCGTTTTCTCAGACATAGTCGGCGCTTTCAGAATGTTGATCCCGCACCATCATTCTGCCGGAGTCAGCCGACTGTGTCTTCTTTATTTTGGTTCTTCAAGGATAATTTGCCCCACAGCAGCGCTATTTCGCGCCGGCGTGGTTGCGGTTGGGGCCGCGCAGGAAATCCCCCTCCCCGGCGGGATACGGCAGGGGCAAGCGTACCCGCTGCCCGGCAATGGACACGGTATCCGCCCTCTCCCCGGTATCGCAAAGGACGATTTCCTTTACTTCAAACGGGAAAACGCCCCGGGGACTGAGCAATTCCAGCGTATCGCCCACGTAGAACCGGTTTTTGAGCGTGAGGAACGCGTACCCGTCCCGCCAGTCCTCCACGCGGGCCACGTATTCCATTTCCTGCGTGAACCCGGCCGCCCCGGCCATGGGCGAAGGCGGGCCGAAATAAAAACCGGTGTTGAACGCGCGGTGGCTGGCCTTGAGAAGCTCTCCTTCCAATTCGGGCAGCAGGGCGCGGTATTCTTCCTCGCTCTTTCGGAGCGCGTCGACGGCCCTTCGGTACGCGCCGACCACGGTGGCAACATAATATTCTGTTTTCATGCGGCCTTCGATTTTGAGGCTCGCGATCCCCGCCGCGAGCATTTCCGGCAGATGGGAGAGCATGTTCAGATCGTACGCGGACAGGAGATACGTGCCGCGCGCGTCTTCCTCGATGGGCCAATATTCCCCGGGCCGCTTCTTTTCTTCCAATACATATTCCCAGCGGCAGGGCTGGGCGCACGCGCCGCGGTTGCCGCCCCGGCCGGTCAGATGGTCGCTGAGCATACAGCGGCCCGAATAGCTCATGCACATGGCCCCGTGCGCGAACGCTTCCATTTCCAGCGCCTTTGGCAGAGCCTTGCGCAGTTCGCCGATGCGCCGGAGCGACAGCTCCCGCGCCAGCACCACCCGCTGCGCGCCTTTTTCAAAATAGAATTTCGCGGCCTCGGCGTTCAGGGTGTTCGCCTGGGTGCTGATGTGAAGCGGGAGCGACGGCACGCACCGCCTTAGCATCAGGAACGCGCCTAAATCGCTGACCAGCGCCGCGTCCACGCCCATTTCAGCCGCCCTGCGCGCCGTTTCCCGCAGGCTGTCCATCTCATCCTGATAGGGCAGGATGTTCAGCGTCAGATAGAATTTTTTGCCAAGGCCGTGGGTATATTTCAGCGCGCGCTCTAATTCCTCCCACGTGAAGTTGCCCGCGAACGCGCGCAGGCCGAAAGCGGGCAGCGCGCCGTAGACCGCGTCCGCGCCGAAGCGCAGCGCCGCCTTCAATTGGGGCATGCCCCCCGCGGGAGCCAGCAATTCAAGCAAGGCCATGGTTTCCTCCTGCAAAGCTTGGATGCGCCTATCATAACGCATGCGGCGCCAAAATGCAACAGAGCGGGAAAGCGGCGGGGCGGTCGGCGCAGCGCCGCTTATTAGATCTCAAATACGAAACCAATCCGATTTTCATTGTCTTTCTCCCGTAACATGAACGATCGTTGAGAAGTGAATACACCCTTGACGAAAGGACAAAAACTGCGTATGATGGAGGGCGACCAAGGAGGGAAAGAAGCATGTTTCAGGTAGGAATCGTCGGGTGCGGCGGGATTGCCCAGGTCCACGCGCAGGTCCTTGGCGACTGGGCGGAAACGTCGCTCGCCGCCTGTGCGGATATCAGGCCGGAGCGCGCCCGGGCCATGGCGGAAAAGTACGGGTGCCGGGCGTATGGCAGCATGGAAGAAATGCTGGAGAAGGAGCGTCTGGACGCCGTTCACCTCTGCACGCCGCATTATCTGCATCCCACGATGGCGCTGGAGGCGGCAAAGCGCGGCGCGGCGGTTTTTACGGAAAAGCCGCCGGCGATCGACGAGGAGGGCTGGGCGCAGATCAGGGAAGCGGCGGCGATAAGGCCGCTTGGCGTCTGCTTCCAGAACCGGTATAACGCCAACGTTTTGGAATGCCGCCGCATGCTGGACGCGGGGGAATACGGAAAGCTGCGAGGCCTAAGAGCCTTTGTTACCTGGAACCGCACGCCGCAATATTACACCGGCACCGATTGGAAGGGCAAATGGGCCACGGAGGGCGGCGGCGCGCTGATCAACCAGGCCGTGCACACGCTGGATCTGGCCGTCTGGCTTTGCGGCATGCCGGACCGGGTGGAATCCACGCTGCGCAACCACCACCTGAAAAACGTGGTCGAGGTGGAGGACACGGCGGAAATCTACCTGAAAAGCCGGGACAAGACCGCGCTGCTGTATTTTTCCACCGCCTACACGGAGGATTCCCCCGTGCTGATCGATTTGCAGCTGGAGCGCGCCTCGCTCCGCCTGGAGGATGACCGGCTCCAGATCCGGGAGGACGGCGGCGTGCGCACGATCGAATTTGCGAAAGAAACCCGCATGGGCCGGGCCTACTGGGGCGCGGGGCACAGCAAGTGCATCCGGGATTTTTACCGCAGCATCCGGGAGGGCCGGCCTTACCGGAACGACGCGGCCTCCTGCGAAAACACCATGCGGGTGCTGCTGGATATTTACGCGCAGAACGGAAGGGACCTCGCCTGAACGCGGATCATTCGGCCTTTTGTTCCATCAGATCCGCCAGCGTGACCCCTTCAAAGAACTGCCGGATCAGGGCGCTGAGCCGCTCCCACAGGGGGAAGGTTGAGCATTCTTCCCTGCGCGGGCAGGGCGCGCTGCCGCTTTCCAGGCAGGAAACGGGGGCCAGTTCGCCCTCCGTTTGCAGCAGGATCTCCGCGACGGTATAGGCCTCCGGCTTCCGGGTGAGCCGATAGCCGCCGCCCTTGCCCCGAACGCCGATCAGTATCCGGGACTGCACCAAGCCCTTCAGGATGCTTTCCAGATATTTTTCGGATATCTCCTGGCGCTTGGCGATCTCCTTGAGCGGCAGATAGCCCTCGCCCTGATGCTGCGCCAGGTCCACCATTACGCGAAGGGCATATCGGCCCTTGGTAGAAATCATAATCACGGTCGGGATTCCTCCTCCAGTTGATAAACCCATTATACCGCAAGGTTAGTGGGATTTCAACCGGCGGGAGCAAAAACGGAGAAAGGATTGAAAGCACATGCAGGAGCAGGAATTACAGGCGTTATTATCCCAGCTTTCCCCGGAGGAAAAGATCGGCCAGCTGGTCCAGCTGCCCGCCTCCTTCCAGGAGGAAGGCAACGCGACGGGCCCCGCCATGCAGATGGGGCTGACGCAGGAGGACCTGGCGCTCGCGGGCAGCTATTTGGGCCTCATCGGGGCGAAAAAGCTGCGCAAATTGCAGGAAACCTATATGGCGCGGCACCCGCACCATATCCCGCTCCTCTTTATGGCGGATATCATCAACGGCTATCGCACGGTATTCCCGATCCCGCTGGCGCAAAGCTGCATGTTCGATCCCGCGCTGGTGGAAGCGTGCGCGTCCATCGCCGCGAAGGAAACCGCCGCGTCCGGCGTGCACGTGACCTTTTCGCCCATGGCCGATCTGAGCCGGGACGCGCGGTGGGGCCGCGTGATGGAGGGCGGCGGCGAAGACCCCTTCGTGAGCGGCCAGACGGCGGCGGCCATGGTGCGCGGATATCAGGGCAAGGATATCCGGGATAAAGGAAAAATCGGGGCGTGCCTGAAGCATTTCGCGGGCTACGGCGCGCCGGAGGGCGGGCGCGATTACAACAACGCCGAGCTTTCCGAGCGCACGCTGCGGGAGGATTACCTGCCCGCCTACCGGGCCGCGGTCGACGCGGGCTGCGCGCTGGTGATGCCCTCGTTCAACACGCTGGACCGCGTTCCTTCCGCCGCCAACGCCTGGCTGCTAAAGGACATCCTGCGCAAGGAAATGGGCTTTTCCGGCATGGTGATTTCCGATTGGAGCGCCGTGGCGGAGCTGATCCCCCACGGCATCGCCCGGGACGAAAAGGAGGCCGCGTATCTGGCCTTGCGCGCCGGCGTGGATATGGACATGTCGAGCCCCGTCTACATCAAAAACCTCAAAGCGCTCGTGGAAGCGGGCAAAATCCCCCTGCAGTGGATCGACGAAGCGGTGCTGCGCGTTTTGACGCTCAAAAACAAGCTGGGCCTGTTTGAAAACCCGTTCAAGGATCTGGACGAAAACGAGGAAAGCGCGCTGCATCTGTGCGAAGCGCACCGGCAGGCGGCGCGAAAATGCGCGGAAAAATCGTTCGTGCTCCTCAAAAACGAGGGCAGCCTTCTGCCCCTTGCCGAGCCCGGGGAGACCGCGTGGATCGGGCCGTACGTGGATACGCAGATGCTCAACGGCGCCTGGTCGATCTTCGCGGACGACGGGGATACGCTGTCCCTCCGCTCCGCCCTGGCGCTGCACGAAAAGACAAAGAACGCCCCCACGGCCGTTGGCTGCGCCATCGCCGATCCGGACAGCCCGGTGCAGGGCTTCATGTCGGCCGTTTCGCTGTCCGGGGTGGATGAAGCGCAGGCGCTCCGGGAAGCGGCCGCCCTCGCCCAAAAGGCCAAAAACGTCGTCCTTGCGCTGGGCGAACACCGCGAATGCTCCGGCGAGGCCGCGAGCCGCGGAACGCTGACGCTGCCCAAGTGCCAGCTAAAGCTCCTCGACAGCATTGCCGAGGTGAACCCGAATATCATCGTGCTCCTTTTTACGGGCCGGCCGCTGGACATCCGCGCCGTGCAGGAAAAAGCGAAAGCCATCCTGCTGTGCTGGCTGCCCGGAACGGAAGGGGCAAGCGCCGCCGTCCGCACCGTGCTCGGGGAGGCGAGCCCCTCCGGCAGGCTTTCCATGGCTTTCCCGTACTGCGTGGGCCAGCTTCCTTTGCACTATAACCATTTGCGCACCGGCAGGCCGTATTCCGGCGATTACAAGGCGGGCCGCTTCGGCTCCAAATACCAGGATATCCCCAACGACCCGCTCTATCCCTTCGGCTTTGGGCTGACGTATACGGAATTTGCCTACGGCCCCGTCACGCTCAGCCAAAGCAGCATCAAAAAAGGAGGCGGGCTGACCGCCTCCGTCACGGTCACCAACGTGGGCAAACGCCCGGGCGAAGAGACCGTGCAATTGTACCTAAGGGACGAATGCGGCAGCGTGGCCCGGCCTGTGCGGACGCTCAAGGCGTTTGAGCAGGTGACGCTCAAGCCGGGCGAAAGCCGCCGGGTTTCCTTCCGGATTGATGAAAGCATGCTGCGCTTTTATGACATCCATATGGCCTATACCAGCGAGCCCGGGGATTTCACCGTCTTCATCGGCCCGGACAGCCGCACGGAAAAAGGGGCCCGCTTTACGCTCAAGGAGGAATGAATCATCTGCCCAGCCGGATCTTCCGCCGCTCCAGGGCGGCGGCGTATTCCGCTTTTTCTTCTTCCGTTTCGGGCGTATAGGCCGGCACGGCCTTGGGCTGGTCGTTATCGTCCAGGGCGACGAACACGGCGTAGGCGCGGTTGACGAGGGCGCGCTCGCCGTTCAATTGCTCCACGAAGCTGTCCACGCGCACCTCCAGGCTGGTGCGGCCCGTCCAGGTGACGCGCGCCTCCTGCACGATGGTATCGTTCAGATACGCCGGGGCGATAAAGTTCAGGTTATCGACGCATACGGTGGTGACCGCGCTGTTGGTGAACCGCCGGGCCGCCACCGCGCCGACGATGTCGATCCACGCCATGATCTGCCCGCCGAACAGGCGGGGCTTGGCGTAGCCGTTGCAGTGCTGCGGCAGCACGATCTGCACGTTGGATGTAATGAACGCCATATGGACCGCTCCCTTGCTCTTTTCTGTGTTTCCAATATACGCCGTGTTTCGGCTTGATTCCTGTAAAAACTGCAAATTTTTCTTGCCCGCGGGCGTGTTTTCATTGTATACTGTTTGAGAAAATCCGGTCGGGATTTTTGTACGGAGGAAGCAGGAAATGAAGCGCTTTTTATCGATCTTTTTTGTTTTGATCCTGTGCGCGGGGCTTTTTGCCCCGGCAAGGACGGAGGACGCGCCGACCTATACCGGCACCGTGAAGGGGACCAGCCTGCACCTGCGCAAGCAGCCCAACGCGTCCGCTGCGGTCATCAACACCTACAAGCAGGGCACGCAGGTGACGGTCCTGGAAAACGACGGCACCTGGTGCAAGGTGCAGATCGGGAAAAAGGTCGGCTACATGATGGCCCAGTACCTGGAAATTTCCGCCAATTACAAGCACGTGGGCTGGGGCAGGACGCAGGCGGACGGCACGGTGCTCAATATCCGCGGCGGCGCGGGCACCACCTTCCCCATCCTGCAAAAGGCGTTGAGCGGCGGGGTGTACGAGCTGACGCAGGAATTGGACGGCTGGTACCAGGTGAAGATCGGGGACCGGTTCGGGTACATCGAAAAAACGAAAATCACGGTCTTTGAGGGCGATTTTGCCCTGGGCTTTTCCGCCGCGGACAATGCCGAAGCGTGGACCATGGCCCGCATGAACATCGCGCCCCGGGAAGCGGGCAGCCCGCTGACCATGACCCGGTCCGAGGGCGATTTTACCTATTCCCTTTCATACCCCGAGCTGGGCGTTCCCGCGGCGGATGCCAAGATTTCCGGCTGGGTCAGATCCACCCTGCGCGCGTTTGAAGCCGATTATCAGCAAAACCACGCGGGTCAGCAGGCGTCCTTTGCCCTGCAATACCAATCCCTGCAATTGGACGAACAGTACATGAGCGTGTTCCTCTACGGCGAATACACGGTAGGGGCGCATACGGTGGAATGCGTGCTAACGGTGAACGCGGACGCGAAAGCGGGCAAGGCGCTGGACGGCGAAAGCCTTTTTGAAAGCCTGGATTGGCCGCTTTTCTGCCTGGAAAGCGCCGCGACATCGCTCATGAGCGTCGGAACGGACGGGTATTCCGGCAAGCCCGACCGCTCCTGGCTGCAATACGCGGCGCTTGGGCGCGACGGGGTGCAGGTGTATCTGCCGCGCGGGCTGTATCTGCCCTATGATCTGGGCACGAGGAAGCTGACCCTCAAATACCAGCAGGTGGGCGAATACATGAAGATTTCTTCCGCCGCCGTCACCCGCCATATCCGCGTGATCGATCCCGGCAAGCCCATGATCGCCCTGACCTTTGACGACGGCCCTTCCGAGGAAACGGAAAGGATCCTGGCTGTGCTGGAGGAATACAACGCCCGCGCCACCTTCTGCGTGATCGGCAACAAGGTGGAAAACTATGTGAACGTCGTAAAGCGCACCCTGGCCGGCGGCAACGAGATCGCCTCCCACACCTGGAACCATTCCAAGCTGACCAGCCTTTCCGCCGCCTCCATCCGCTCGCAATTGCAAAAGACCAACGACCTTATCAGGGAACTGACGGGCTATGAGGTCAAGGTGCTCAGGCCCCCCTACGGCTCGGTGAACAAAAACGTGCGCAGCGTCTGCGCGGAGCTGGGCATGACGATCGCCCTGTGGCAGGTGGACACCGAGGACTGGGAGACCCGCAATGCCAACAAAACCTATAACGCCCTGAAGAAAGGCGCAAAGGACGGGGTCATCGTCCTCTTCCACGATCTGTACAAGACCACCGCCAGCGCCGTGGAAAAGGCCATTCCCGAGCTGATCGAAAAAGGCTATCAGCTCGTCACCGTGTCCGAGCTCCTTTCCTTCCTGGAGGAAGGCGCAAAGCCCGGCGCCGTGTATACGAAGGTTTCGCCGGAAAACCGGGTCAAATAACGCGCCCCGCGGCCGGATGAGAACACGAAGCCAAGGAGGGATCCTTATGCGGAAAACAGCGTGCTTCTTCTTTCTTTTCCTTGCGTTCGCGCTTGCGGCTCCAGGCCAGGCCAGCCAAATGAGCCGCGAGGATACCTTGTGGCTCTTCAAATCCATCGGCGATATGCCGCTGATCGCCGCCTCCGGGGCGGGGGCGTGGGAAGGGCGGCTGAAGGTCAGCGCCAACGGCAGCTTCACCGGCACCTATTACGACGCGGACGCGGATATGGTGTACGAGGTCTCCTTCGCCGGCTCTTTCAGCCGGAACGCGCAGGTGCACGGGCACAGCTATTGGCTGTGGGTGGAGGAGCTGACCACCCAGCAGACGCCCGGGACCGTGTCGGCGGACGAATATGGCGACCCCGTCACCTATATTGACGCGCCCTTTGCCAGGCATACCTACATGGTGCTGACCCTGCCCGGGACCCCCGGCGAGGAGATCCCCGAAATGGTGCGGGGGGAAATCGGCGGCACGTACGGCGAATGGGAGGATTATTCCCGCTTCTTTACCCTGACCCGGCTGGAAGACGGCTGGGGCTTCTTTGCCGATCCCTCGCTGCTCCCCGCGGACGGGGAAGCAGACGGCGGGGAGGATCCGCAAAGCCGGGACGGGGGCCTCGCGGTCACGCCCGTTCCCGCGGGAACGCCCGCGTCCTTTGATCCGTCTGCCTGGGTCGGCTATTGGATGACCCGCGACGATTCCCTTGCTGAATTGGTGATTTTCGGCGGCGCGGACGGAAGCCCTCTGCGCGCGCAGGCGTTTTTCCTTAGGACGATGGAAATGAACGCGGCCCTGACGCCCCAGGCGGACGGCAGCCTGCGCTTTGAAAGCGACGACGGCGCGTATATCGGAAGGCTGGCCAAGCTTGAAAGCGGCGGGCTGAGCCTGATCTTTACCGGCGGATACGCCTATGAGGACGAGGAGGCAACGGAATATCAGGCCTATTTTTCCCGCGGCTTCGTCTATGATATCGCGCTGTACGACGAACTGTGGTTCGATGAACGGGGGAACGCGGGCGCGTCCGACAGCGATTGGGTGGGCACGTGGAGCGTGGAGAAAAACGGCCGGGAATCCACCCTGCGCATCGGGATGCAAAACGGCGGGCTGTATCTGCGCGTCGCCCTGGGCAACGGGTATTCCTTCGAGGGCCCGCTGGACAAAAACGGCGAAACCGATATGGATTTCTTTGGCGGCGATTTTTTCTGCATGCTGACGCTGAGCCGCAAGCAGGGCAAAATCGCCATGTCGGAGGTCGGCTCCGAAATCGACGGGGTATATGAATGGCTGGAGGATTTCTATTACGGGGTCGCGGAGTTTCAGTTCGTTTCCTCGGACGAAACGCCTTACACCGCGGAAATGGATCTGCCCGAGCCC
Organism: Clostridia bacterium; assembly: GCA_017541205.1. GTDB lineage: Bacteria > Bacillota > Clostridia > Christensenellales > Aristaeellaceae > RUG563. The sequence goes on from JAFXZO010000086.1 coordinate 98,083, forward strand.
GTCGCCCTGCTGCCCATTCCCGGCAAAACAGGCTATTTGCAGGTGCCCGTCGCCTGGGTGGACGCCACCAGCTATCTCATCGGCAAAAACGACGAAACCGCCTACGCGCCCTTCCGCATGATCGACGGCGACGAAACCACGGCCTTCCAGTTTTCCACCCAGACCACCCCGCTGGGCCAGGCGTATCTGTATTTTGATTTTGACGGGCCGGTTACCCTCGACGAGCTTTGGATGAAAAACGGCTTCTGGAAAATCACCGCGGGGCTGGACCAGTACACCCGCAACAGCCGGGTCAAACAGATGACCATTTTCGTGCGCTATTACGGCGACGACGACTATCAGGAACTGAAAACCGTGACCCTGAAGGACGACAGCGCCCGCAGGGATTGGAAAACCATCCATCTGAACGGCGTTGAAAACGTGACCGGCGTGCGCATCCGCATCGACCAAATCTATACCGGCTCCAAGTTCAAAACCGACGTGTGCATCTCCGAGATCATGTTCGTGCAGGCCGCGGGGCAGTAAGATGGGGATAAGATGATACCTGCGTAAAACCGCTCTATTTATATTTTGTTGCAAGACCGGCGCGGAACAGGGCCGCATGGCGTTCCGCGCCGGTCTTTTTATAGAAGGTTTTATACCGCTTCCAGGCCGCTGTTTTCTTCCACGACCTTGAGCAGCTGCTCCTGACGCCCGGTCTGGGCGTTGATGTAGACGAGGTAGGTGCCGCCCTGATATGTGCCCTTGAATTCATAGCAGAGCTTCTCTCCGCTGTCGGTGGGGATCAGGCAGAGCTGGGACGAATCCACATCCAGGCGGGCGCTCACGCGCGCGCGGGCCTCGTCCTCCGTCCAGGCGGGGGTCAGGGGCGGACGGGCCGTATGGTTCTGCAGATACCCCCTTGCCTCCCAGCCCACCACCTGGGCGGTGTCCATACGCAGCTGCACCTTGATCAGATCCGGATAAAGCACGGTGCTGCCTTGGGTGGCCGCGAAGGAGATCACCATTACGCCTTCATACGCCTGGAAATAGGTATCGCGCATCTGCGCATAGCCGTTCCTTTCCAGGAAATACCGCGCGTTTTCCCGGCATTCTTCGATGGTTTTGCTCGGCTCAAAACCCGCGCTGTCCGGGGCCATCCACAGCATCTTGCCGCCCTGCTTGGTGACGGCGGCCTGGAGCACGCCGTCTTTGAGTTTCAGCGTCACGCCCCAGCAGGGCATCAGCCCGCCCGTATCCGTGCCGGGGCTCGCCTCCGCGACCCGGTCCGCGCCGACAAAGTCCCGCGCGATTTGAAGCGCTTCCTCCCGCGAGATCTTCCTATCCGGCAGGCCCTTGACGGTCCCCGTATCCCGAGCGTCCGAAAACGGGCCGTCATAGATCAGCGTCGGGTAGGATACGCCGCTGTCATACGCGTTTCCGTTCGTGTCCTCGCTTTGGTCGTAGAACGTGTATTCGCCGGACGCCGCCTGGGCGGCCAGCGTTTCCCGGGCGCCGTACAGGGCCTGCGCGTACTGCCCGCAGGCGTCGATCAGGGCGTTCAGCTGCCTTGCGTCCGCTTGGGTCACCTGCCCGGTCCGCAGCAGCGCGCCCGCGTAATCCGCCGCCTGATTGGCGAATTTGACCGCCGCCTGGGTCGCGGTGTGCCGGAGCGGCAAAAGCGATAAGCTGCGCTGAACCTGGCCCGCCCCGGCGCTCACCTGGTTCAGATACCGCGCCATTTCGCCCGTTTCCTGGGAGAGCAGCGCTTTATTGAGCGACAGCTCCATATCCTCCATCTGCCGCAGCGCGGAGAGCACCGCCCCATCGTACATTTCCCGAAGCCGCGTTTGGTAAGCGTTCGCGTTCCAGGCGCTTCTGGCCGCGGCCCCGCCAAGCGCCGCAAGCGCCACGGCCATCAAGACCAGCGTGGTTTTCCATTTCTTTTCCATGCTTCCCTCATATCGCAAAGCAGTGCGCGCCGATGCACAGCCGCACCTCGCGGCTCCAGATCCAGGCGCTGGTTGCAGTGGCGGGATTATAATAATAGACGCAGCCGCCGGTCGGGTCCCAGCCGTTCATGGCGTCGCGCGCGGCGCGGATGGCGTCCCCGTCCGGGCTCAGGTTGATCTGCCCGTCCGCCACGCAGTCAAAGGCGCCGGCCTGGTAGATCACGGCGCTGATGGTGTTGGGAAAAAACGAGGAGCGCACGCGGTTGAGCACCACCGCCGCCACCGCCACCTGGCCCACGTACGGCTCGCCCCGCGCTTCCGCGTGCACCAGCCGCGCCAGCGTGTAGACTTCGCTTTCGTTATAGCTGACAGCCGTCTGCGTGCCGGTGCCGTTCAGCCGGATGCCCAGCGCCGCCGCCGTCGCCGGGCCGACCACGCCATCCGCCTTCAGCCCGTTCTTCTTTTGGAACCAGATCACCGCGTTGTATGTTTCCTGCCCGAAGATCCCGTCCGCGGGCGCGTCCATATAGCCGTACTGCTTCAGGCGCGTCTGGATCTTCACCACGTTTTCCCCTTTGTCGCCCCACGCCACCGCCGCCCGGCCCTGGACCGCAAAGCATAGCGCCAGCAGCAGCGCCGCCGCCGCCGTTCCGTGCATCCTTCTCACTTTGCCACTTCCTTTCCTCGCCTATTCTGCGCGTTTTTTCCATTTCCATACGCCCGCGCGCGCAAAAAAGGCCGAAGGAAACGCTGTTCCTTCAGCCTTGTGCGGGCGAGAGCCGCTTTTTACGATCCCAAATACGCTTTTTGCACCGCGTCGTTTTGCAGCAATTCTTCCGCCGGCCCCTGCATGGTGATGAGGCCGGTTTCCATCACGTAGGCGCGGTTGGCGACGTGGAGGGCCATCTGCGCGTTTTGTTCGATCAGGAGGATGGTGACGCCGGAGGCGTGGAGCTCGCTGATGATGGAAAAAATCTGTTCGACCAGGATGGGGGCCAGGCCCATGGACGGCTCGTCCAGCATCAGCAGCTTCGGGCGCGACATGAGCGCGCGGGCCATGGCCAGCATCTGCTGTTCGCCGCCGCTCAAGGTGCCGGCGATCTGTTTTTCACGCTCTTTGAGGCGGGGGAAGCGCTCGAACATTTCCTCCAGCGAGGCGCTGATCTCGTTCAGGGGCCGGGTGAACGCGCCCATTTCAAGGTTTTCCCGCACCGTCATCTGCTGAAAGATGCGGCGGCCTTCGGGGCAGAGGCTCAGGCCCTTGGGCACGATCTTGCTCGCGCCAAGGCCGTTCAAGACTTCCCCGTTCAATTCCACCGTGCCCTGGCGCGGCTTAAGGAGGCCCGCGATGGTGTTGAGCGTGGTGGATTTGCCCGCGCCGTTCGCGCCGATCAGGGTGACGATCTCGTTCTCGTACACCTCCAGGGAAATCCCCTTGATGGCGTGGATGGCCCCGTAATACACATGGATATCATTGACTTTCAGAAGGGGCGCGGCCTGCATTATTTCCGTCATGCCTGTGCCTCCTTTTTCTTGCCCAGATAGGCTTCGATCACCACGGGGTTGCGCTGGATCTCATCCGCCGTGCCCTTGGCGATCACGCGGCCGAAATTCAGCACGCAGATGCCCTCGCACACGCCCATGACCAGGTTCATATCGTGCTCGATCAAAAGGATGGCGATCTGGAATTGATCCCTGATCTTGGCGATGTTCTCCATCAGCTCTTCGGTCTCGCGGGGGTTCATGCCCGCGGCCGGCTCGTCCAGCAAAAGGAGCTTGGGGTTCGTCGCCAGCGCGCGCACGATCTCCAGCCGGCGCTGTACGCCGTAGGGCAGGCTGCCCGCGCGCTCGTCCGCCAGCTTTTCCATATCGAAAATGTGCAGCAGCTCCAGCGTTTTTTCGTGCTGCTTGTTTTCCTGGATCCAGTACCGGGGCAGGCGCAGGATGCCGCTGAACATATCGTATTTGATCTGGTTATGCAGGCCGATGCGCACGTTTTCCTCCACCGTCATGTTGCCGAACAGGCGGATGTTCTGGAACGTGCGCGCCAGGCCCAGCTTGCTCGCCTGCACGATGTTCAGCCCGTGCAGATCGCGCCCGTTGATGAGGGCCGCGCCGCTGGTCGGCTCATAGACCTTGGTGATGAGGTTGAACACGGTGGTCTTGCCTGCGCCGTTGGGGCCGATCAGGCCGGCGATCTCCGTTTTGCCGATGGTCAGGTTAAAATCGTCCACGGCTTTGAGCCCGCCGAACTCGATGCCAAGGTGCCGGGTTTCGAGCACGGGGATCTCGTTAAAATCACGCTCGGGCACGATGGACCCGGACGGAACGGGCACCATTTTGGTGTTGGAGCGATGCTTGGATTGGTTACTCATGCTTCTGCTCCTCCCCTTCTTCTTCGCCGCCCAATTCCTTCACGGCGCCGCCCACGGCCGGGGCGTATTTGGCCGCCCTGCGAAAGAAGCTTTTCAGCGGCGCAAACAGGCGGCTGGTGATGGCGCGGATGGTGGGGTTGTTGGTAAAGATCATGACCAGGATCAGCACGACCGCGTACACCAGCATCCGGTAATCCGCGAACGCGCGGAGGACCTCGGGCAGCACGGTCAGCGCCGTGGCGGAAATGACGGAGCCCAGGATATTGCCAAGCCCGCCGAGCACCACGAACACCAGCACGTTGATCGACTGGTTGAACGTAAACTGCGTGGGCACCACCGTGGAGGAGTTGAGGCCGTAAAGCGCGCCCGCCATGCCGGCCAGCACCGCGGCGGTCACGAACGCCATCATTTTATACTTTGTCACGTTCACGCCCATGGATTCGGCGGCGATGCGGTTGTCGCGCGTCGCCTTGATGGCGCGGCCCGCGCGGGAATTGACCAGGTTCAATACCACCACCAGGGTGATGAGGATCAGGATAAAGCCCGCCATGAACGTGGAAATGGGCTTGATCTTGACCGCGCCCTTGGCCCCATCCACCAGCATGGTGACGCCCTCGGGCAGCTTTTTATTCAAAATGGACGAATATACCCGGCCGTCGCCGGTGCCGATATAGAGCACGTTCACCAGGTTTCTGATGATTTCGCCGAAGGCCAGCGTCACGATCGCCAGATAGTCGCCCCGCAGCCGCAGCACGGGAATGCCGATCAGCGCGCCGACGATCCCGGCCATCACGCCGCCCGCGGCAATGGCGATCACCAGCCGCAGCGTGGTGTCCTGCACGCCGTAGAGGTTCACGAGCACGCCGCTGATCACCGCGCCCGTGTACGCGCCCACGCTCATAAAGCCCGCGTGGCCCAGCGAAAGCTCGCCGGAAATGCCGATCACCAGGTTCAGCGATACGGCCATCACGATCCAGCAGCAGATGGGCACCAATTGGCCCTTCAGGGACCGGCTGATGGTCTTGGCATCGATCATGGACTGCAGGATGAAGAACGCGCCGATCACCAGCGCGAAGGTGACGATGTTGTAGATGATCTTGCTGCGCTTGGCTCTTGTCATTTTCATCGCCTTACACCTTCTCCCTGATCTGCTTGCCCAGCAGCCCGGAGGGCTTCACCAGCAGCACCACGATCAGCACGGCGAACACGATCGCGTCGCCCAGCTCGGTCGAAATATAGGCCTTGCCGAAAATTTCGATCACGCCCAGCAGCACGCCGCCCAGCATGGCCCCGGGGATGGACCCGATGCCGCCGAACACGGCCGCGGTGAACGCCTTGATGCCCGGCATGGAGCCGGTGGTCGGCTGCAGGATCGGGTAGCTGGAGCACAGCAGCACGCCCGCGATGGCGGCCAGGGCCGAGCCGATGGCGAACGTGACGGAGATGGTGCGGTTCACGTTGATGCCCATCAATTCCGCCGCGCCCCGGTCCTCGCTGACGCAGCGCATGGCCTTGCCCATCTTGGTTTTCGCCGTGAACAGGGTCAGCGCGATCATGATGACGATGTTCGCCAGGATCGTGATGATGGTCGCGCTGGAAACGCTCAGCTGGCCGATCCTCAGCGTCGTGCCGTTGATGAACGTGCGCGGGAAGGACTTGGGGTTCGCGCCCCAAATCATCAGCGCGGTGTTCTGCAGCAGATAGCTCATGCCGATGGCGGTGATCAGCACCGCCAGGCTGGCCGCCTGCCGCAGCGGCCGATAGGCCAGGCCTTCGATGGTGACGCCCAGCGCCGTGCAGACCGCCATGGCGGCTACGATCGCCAGCACCGGGGGGAAGCCCCAATACTGCAAGGCGCAGAAGGCGATGTACGCGCCGACCATGATCACATCGCCATGCGCGAAGTTCAGCATCTTGGCGATGCCGTACACCATCGTATACCCCAGGGCAATGATGGCGTAAATGCTGCCAAGGCTCAGGCCGTTTATCAGGTTATCGAGAAAAATCATCTTGCCGCATCTCCCAAACGATGGATTGTGCCCCAAAGAAGAACCGGGAAATAAACGAAAAGGCGGGACTGGCCCTTTTTACGGAGCCAGCCCGCTTCTTCACCCCAGGGATGAAGGATTATTCAAACACGTATTCGCCGTTGACGATGGTGGCGGCCATGGGGGTCTTGGAGACGGCGCCGGTTTCGTCCCAGGTCATGGTGCCGGTCAGGCCGGAAACTTGCAGCTCCAGCATGGCGGCGATCATCAATTCGCACGCTTCCTCGGCGGACATATCGGCGGTGATGCCGGCCTTTTCGGCGGCGGCGATCAGGATGTAGATGCCGTCATAGGCGTCGGCGGCGAACTGGATCGGGATCTCGTTGTACGCGGCCTGGTACTTGGCAACGAAGCTCACGGTCAGGTCGTCCTGCGCGGTGGCGACGAAGGGGGTCAGCAGCATGACGCCCTCGGCCAGGGAGGTGTCGAAGCCTTCCACGCTCAGGATGCCGTCCATGCCGTCCACGCCGAAGAACACGGGATGGTATTCCTTATCCGCGGCGGTCTTGAGGATCAGGGAAGCGGGGGTGTAGTACATGGGCAGGAACACGATTTCCGCGCCCTTATTCTGGGCGTCGGCCACCTGAACGGTGAAGTCGGTGGTTTCATCGGTGAAGGTGGTTTCGGAAACGATTTCCAGGCCCAGCTTGGCGGCTTCCGCCACAAAGGTATCGCGGATACCGGTGGAGTATACGTCGGCGTTGTTATAGATCACGGCGATCTTGGTGCCCAGGCTGTGGCCGGCGATGTACTGGGCGGAGGCGAGGCCCTGGTTGGGGTCGCTGAAGCAGATCTGGAACACGTTGTCCTTATCCTCGGTCACGGCGGGGGAGGAGGCGGAGGGGGTCAGGAAGAACACGCGGTCCACATAGCCCTGAGCGCCGGCGGCTTCGCAGGGCTTGGAGGTGGTGGTGCCCAGGATCATCTGCGCGCCGGCGTCCAAAGCGGCGTTATAAGCGTTGATGACCTTTTCCACGTTGTGCTCGTCGTCTTCGTTGATCAGCTCGATGCGGTATTTGCCGCCCGCGGCGTTGATTTCTTCCACGGCGATTTCCGCGCCGTGCAGGGTGGCCAGGCCGTACAGGGCGGCCGCGCCGGTGGTGGGGCCGATGTGGGCGACCTTCAGGGTGATCACGTCATCCTCGGCAAAAACGGTGGTCACGCTCATCAGCATGACCGCGGCAAGCAGCAGGGCAAACAGCTTTTTCATTCGTCAGATCCTCCTTGTATTCTTATACGCATTCAACCGCTTTCCGGTGAACAGACCTATTATAAGGAAAACAAACGCGCAGGGCAAGCGTTTTTCGCGATTTTCCTGCATTTTCTCGGTTTTTTCCGCACGCGAAGCGCTTTGCGCCCGATGGGACGCCGCGCGCGGGGATCAATAGATCGTTTTCACGCTGTCGAGCTTCAGGCTGCGCAGCACGCTTTCCAGCGTTTCCCGGTCCACCAGCATGACGTCGTGAAATTGGCCTGTCGCCTTGTCGATCAGGCCCAGGGTCATTTCTCCCGTGCAGATGCTTCTGCGGACGGCCACCTCCTGCGTTTCGGGATCATAGGAAACGGCGGGCGGCGTTTTTCTGCGGAACAAAGGCACTTGTGTTTCCCCCTTTTCCTGTTTTTCCCGATTATACCAAGCGCGGGGAGGAATGGCAAGGCCCGTTTTTTCCGGCCGCCGATCCTGAAACATTTGGTTGCATTCCGGCCATAAATGTGATAGAATAGGGCTATCAAAAATGGATGGCATATCCATCATATTAAAGGAGGGTTTTCTCATGAAGAAACTGACTGCTCTGCTTCTTGCGCTTATCATGCTGATGAGCGTGAGCACCGTATTTGCGGATGACGAGCGCGTGCTGAATATCTGCACCCCCAACAGCGACGGCTTACGCTCTATTTACGCGCTGTTTGAACAGGAAACCGGCATCAAGGTCAATTCCGAGTCCCTGGGCACCGGCGACTGCATGAAGCGCATCGACGCCGAAAAGGAACAGGAATACTGCTCCTTCGACCTCATGTACGGCGGCAGCCTGGCCAACTTCGTGGCCAATAAAGACCTGTTCCAGGATTACTATTCCCCCGAGGATGAATTCCTGATGGAAGCGTACCAGAACAAGCTGGGCTTCTGCACCAACTACACCGTGGACGGCAGCGTGCTGCTGGTGAACGACGATCTGCTCAAGGAAATGGGCATCGAAGTGAAGGGCTACGCCGATCTGCTGCAGCCCGAGCTCAAGGGCAAGATCGTGTCCGCCGATCCTTCCGCTTCTTCTTCCGCCTTCTGCCAGCTGACCAACTGGCTGCTGGTGATGGGCGAGGGCGAAACCGCCGCGGAACGCTATGAGAGCGACGCCGCCTGGAAGTACACCGAGGACCTGCTCAAGGGCCAGGACGTGAAGATCACCTCTTCCTCCTCCGCCGTGTACAAGGGAGTTATCAACGGCGAATACGCCGTGGGCCTGACCTATGAAGATCCCTGCGTCACCATGATCAAGGACGGCGCCACGAACGTGCACATCGTGTACCCCGTGGAAGGCACCGTGTTCCTGCCCGCCCAGATCGGCATCCCCAAGAACTGCAAGAACATTGACGAGGCCCAGGCGTTCGTGGACTTCATGCTCTCCGAAGTGGCCCAGAAATTCCTGGCCGAGCAGACCACCAGCCGCAACATCCGCCCCGTGGAATACACCAACGATGTCATGACCCCGCTGGCCGACATCGTTCTGGCGTATGAGGACAGCGACTACGTGATCGCCCACACCGCCGAGCTCAAGACCCGCGTGCTCGATATCATGAATAAGTAAACCTCCCGGTCTCAAACGGTGCGCAATCGGTTTGCCGGTTGCGCACCCGCTTTTATACGGAAATGAAAAGCATGTCCGGCCATGAAAAAAGGGAAAGGATTGCAAGGTACTATGAGCGTCAGCATCAATTTCGATCATGTGGTGAAGCGGTACGGCGACAACGTCATCATTCCGGATCTGTCGCTGCAGGTGAAGGAGGGCGAGTTTTTTACGCTGCTCGGCCCCTCCGGCTGCGGCAAAACGACCCTGCTGAGGATGGTGGCGGGCTTTAACAGCATCGAAGGAGGCACGATCTCCTTCGATTCCCAGGTGATCAACGACATCGCCCCGTCCAAGCGCAACATCGGCATGGTGTTCCAGAACTATGCCGTGTTCCCGCATATGACGGTGCGCAAGAACGTGGAATTCGGCCTGAAAAACAGAAAGCTGCCCAAGGAAGAAATCAAAAAGCGGGTGGACGATATCCTGGACACGGTGAAGATCACCCAGTACGCGGACCGGCTGCCCGAGCGCCTCTCCGGCGGCCAGCAGCAGCGCGTGGCCCTGGCCCGCGCCATCGTGATCCGGCCCAACCTGCTTTTGATGGACGAGCCGCTTTCCAACCTGGACGCCAAGCTGCGCATCGAAATGCGCAACGCCATCAAGCTGATCCAGAACGAGGTGGGCATTACCACCATCTACGTCACCCACGACCAGGAGGAGGCCATGGCGGTGTCGGACCGCATCGCGGTCATGAACAACGGCGTGATCCAGCACATTTCTTCGCCCAAATCCATTTACCAGCGGCCCGCGAACCTGTTCGTCGCCAACTTCATCGGCCACAGCAACACCCTGAAGGCCAAGGCGGACGTGCAGGGCAAAAAGCTTGTGTTTGAAAACGGGTACGCCCTCTCCTACGACGGCTTTTCCGAAAAGGCGAAGGACGGGGATGTGAAGGTTTCCGTCCGTCCGGAGGAATTCGTCATCCAGCAGGCGGACCGGCCCGGCGTGCCCGCCACCGTGAAATCCAGTATTTTCCTGGGCCTGATGACCACGTATTTCGTGGAGCTCTTCTCCGGCGAAACGGTGGAGATCACCGACGTCAGCTCCATTTCCAACATCCTGCCCAACGGAACGAAGGTCAGCCTGACGTTCGACGCGGAAAAGATCAACGTCTTTACGACCGACGGCGAAACCAGCCTCACAAAGGGGGTCCACGACGATGCGCACGCCTAACGTGATCCGGCCCCGGAAAACGGGCGTCATGATCCTGGGGATCATGCTGCTGGTGGCGGGCATCGTGCTGGGGTCCCTGGGCCTGATGGGCCGGAGCCAGACGGACTATTATTCCAGGAAGGCGAAGCTGTCCGCCGGGGAATGGATCGAATACGCCACCGGCAAAAAGGCCGTGGAGCCCCTGACAGACGAGGACTACAACGGGCGCAACCTGAACGCGTCGGGCAAAGCCAAGCAGACGCTCAACGAGCTGCTGGCCAAGGTGACCGGCCTGGACAAGGTCATCATGCCCTATCGCTATATCGGCCTCGTTTTCGGCGCGCTGATGCTGATCGCCGGGGCCTGGCTGCTGATCGCCAACGACGTATGGCCCATGGTGACGGTGCTGGCCATCATCTTCTACCTGGTGTTCCTGATGTACCCGCTGTACATGCTGCTGCGGCAGGCGCTGCTCAACAGCGAAGGGCAGCTGTCCTTTGAAATGTACGAAAAGATCTTCAGCCGCGCGTATTACAGCAACGCCATCTGGCATTCGCTGCTGATTTCCGCGGTGGTCACGCTGGTGTCCGTATTGATCGCGACGCCCATGGCGTACATCATGTCCACCATGAAGATCAAGGGCGCGGGCGCTTTGCAGATCCTGATCCTGGTATCCTCCATGTCCGCCCCCTTCATCGGGGCCTACGCATGGATCCAGCTGTGCGGCCGCAACGGCATCGTGACCAACCTGCTGACCAATATCGGCATCAACATCGGCGATATATACGGGTTCAAGGGCTGCGTGATCGTGATGAGCTTCCAGCTCTACAGCCTGGTGTTCATGTTCATTTCCGGCGCGTTCAAGAGCATGGACAACAGCCTGATCGAGGCGTGCGAAAGCCTGGGCTGCGCCGGCATCAAAAAGGTGTTCAAGGTGGTTTTGCCCCTCATGCTGCCCACGCTTCTGGCCGGCGCGCTGCTGGTGTTCATGCGCGCGTTCGCGGACTACGGCACGCCCATGCTGATCGGCGAAAACTACATCACCCTGCCCGTGCTGGTGTACAAGGAATTCTTCAGCGAGCTGGGCGGCTCGGAAAACCTGGCGGCGGCGGTCTCGCTCATTGCCATCGTCATCACCACCAGCGTATTCCTGCTGCAAAAGTACATCTCCAACCGGAAGATCTTTTCCATCAGCGCGCTGCATCCGGTGGAAGCGCATCCGGCCAAGGGCGTGCGCGGCGTGCTGGCCCATCTGTACTGCTATGTGATGGTGGGCATCGCCATCATGCCGCAGGGCCTGGTCATCTTCAATTCCTTCCGCAACACCAGCGGCCGCATGTTCGCCCCGGGCTTCTCGCTCAAGAGCTATGCCGAGGCGTTTGAAACCGTCAGCCGCTCGATCTGGATGACCTACCTCATGTCCATCATCGCCATCGTGTGCATCGTGGTGATCGCGTGCATGATCGCCTACCTCGTGGTGCGGCGCAGGAACGTCTTTAACGCGTCCGTGGACGTGATGAGCATGTTCCCCGAAACCGTGGCCGGCTCCATCCTGGGCATCGCGCTGCTGACCGCGTTCAACAAGCGCCCCCTGCTCCTGTCCGGCGGCATGTTCATCATGATCCTAAGCTACGTCATCCGCCGCCTGCCCTACACCATCCGTTCCTCGGCGGCCATCCTGCGCAATATCCCGCTGTCCATCGAGGAAGCGGCCATCAGCCTGGGCACCAGCAACGTGAAGACCTTCTTCCGGGTGACGACGCCCATGATGATGCCCGGCGTCGTTTCCGGCGCGATCCTGAGCTGGATCATGATTATCACCGAGCTGTCCACCTCCATCATCCTCTATAACCCCACCACCAAAACCATGACCCTGGAAATCTACAGCCAGGTCATCCGCGGCAACGACGGCGTGGCCTCGGCCATCTCCGCCATCCTGACCTTCTCCACCGTGATCGCCCTGGCCCTGTTCTTCAAGATCAGCGGTAAAAAGGAAATCACCATGTAACCCGGCTTCGCGCTTGCGGCGGAAAAAACACGGCACAATAAAACCAAATATAGAAGGGAGCAATTCATCATGGGCTACAGGGAAGAATACCAGCGTTGGCTGGAGCTTTTTGCCAACGATGCGGAAACCATCCGGGAACTCCAATCCATCGCGGGCGATGAAAAAGAAATCGAGGATCGCTTCTATACCGAACTGGCCTTTGGCACGGCGGGCCTGCGCGGCGTGCTGGGCATGGGCACCAACCGCATGAACGTCTATAACGTCCGGCGCGCCACCATGGGCCTGGCCAAATACCTGATCGCCCAGGGCGTGCAGGATCAGGGCGTCGCCATCGCCTATGACAGCCGCATCAAGAGCGATGTGTTCGCCAAGGAAACCGCGCTCACGCTGGCCGGCGCGGGCGTGAAGGCGTATCTGTTCGACGCGCTGCGCCCCGTGCCCGTGCTTTCCTATACGGTGCGGCATTTGGGCTGCGCCGCGGGCGTCGTCATCACCGCCAGCCATAACCCGCCGCAGTACAACGGCTATAAGGTCTACGCCGCGGACGGCGCGCAGCTTGGCCCCGAGGCCGCCGACGCCGTGACCGGCTATATCCGCGCCCTCCAATACAGCGACTGTAAGCCCATGGATGAAAAAAAGGCCCTCGAAAGCGGCCTGCTCAAGATCATCGGCAACAAAGAAGTGGACGACGATTATATCGCCATGATCAAGACCCTGGCCCAGCGGCCTGAATTGCTCGCCGCCCGCGGCAAGGATCTGAACATCGTGTATACCCCGCTCCACGGCTCCGGCAATGTGCCCGTGCAGCGCCTGCTTAAGGAATTGGGCGTGCATTATACCGTCGTGCCCGAGCAGGAAAAGCCCGACGGGCATTTCCCCACCGTCAAGGCCCCCAACCCCGAAGACCCCAACGCCTTCACCCTGGCGATCCCCCTGGCCCAGAAGGTAGGCGCGACCGTCGTTTTCGGCACGGACCCGGACTGCGACCGCCTGGGCGCCGCCGTGCAGGACGGCGAGGGCGTCTTCCATACCCTCACCGGCAACCAGATCGCCTGCCTCATGCTTCACCACATCCTCTCCAGCAAGAAGGAAAACGGCACCCTGCCCAAGAACGGCGCGGTGGTCAAATCCGTGGTGTCCTCCGAAATGGCCCGGGCCATCGCCGAAAGCTATGGCGCGGTCATGATCGAGGTGCTGACCGGCTTCAAATTCATCGGCGAACAGATCCAGCGCTTTGAAGAGACCGGCGAGCATACCTTCCTCTTCGGGTTTGAGGAATCCTACGGCTATCTTTCCGGCACGCAGGTGCGCGATAAGGACGGCGTCAACGCGTCCCTGCTGCTGTGCGAGGCCGTCTGCGCCGCCGCCGAACGCGGCGAAACGCTCTATGATACCCTGCAGAAGCTGTACCGGCAATACGGCTATTTCAAGGAAAAGGGCGTGTCCGTCACCCTGCCCGGCAAGGACGGCGTGGCCAAGATCGCAGGCATCATGAACAATCTGCGCGAAAACCCGCCCAAGGAAGTGGCGGGCCTGAAGATCACCGGCGTGCGCGATTTCAGCAAGGGCGTCCGCATCGCCGGCGGCAAGGAGGAAAAGCTCGACTATCCCAAGTCCAACGTGCTGTACTATGAGATCGAAAACGGCAACTGGATCTGCGTGCGCCCCAGCGGCACCGAGCCCAAGATCAAGCTCTACGTGGCCGCCCGCGCCGATACCCAGGCCGCGGTCGACGCCCTCAACGACAGAATGGCCGCCGACGCCCAGGAATGGATGAAATAATACGACTGGCTGAAAAAGCAAATAAAAGCGGAACCCGCTCTTTGGCTTCCAAGGAGCGGGTTCCTTCCGTGATATGAAGCTTTTACAGCAGCACGATCCCCGCCTGTTCGCAGGTTTCGCGGGTTTTTTCATCCCAATAGCTGGACTGGACCTCGCCGATATGGGCCTTGCCAAGCAGCAGCATGCACATGCGGCTCTGGCCGATGCCGCCGCCGACGGTGTAGGGCAGCTCGCCCTTGAGCAGGGCCTGGTGGAAGGGCAGGCTGCGGCGCTCCTCCTTGCCCGCCAGCTTCAATTGCTTGTCCAGCGACTGGGGCGAAACGCGGATGCCCATGGACGAAATCTCAAACGCGCAGCCCAGCACGTCGTTCCAGAACATGATATCGCCGTTGAGCTCCCAATCGTCGTAGTCGGGCGCGCGGCCGTCATGCGGCTGGCCGGAGCGGAGCTTGCCGCCGATTTGCAGGATGCACGCGGTGCGGTGCTCGCGCAGGAACAGGTTTTCCCGCTCCTTGGCCGTTTTGCCGGGGTAGAGGTCCTCCAGCTCCTGGGTGGTGATGAAGCTTACGTCCCGGCACAGCGCGGTGCTGATCCGGGGATATTCCCACTTGATGCGGTCCAGGGTGATGCAGATGGCGGTCACGATGCGGGTCATGACCTCCTTCAAGGTTTCCATGGTGCGGTCTTCTTCCCGGATCACCTTTTCCCAGTCCCACTGGTCCACGTAAACCGAGTGCAGATTATCCAGGGTTTCATCGCGCCGGATGGCATTCATATCGGTATACAGGCCTTCGCCCACCGGGAAATGATACCGCTGCAAAGCGTAGCGCTTCCATTTGGCCAGGGAATGCACCACCTGTGCTTCCTCGCCCGTTTCCAGCATGTCAAAGGAGACGGGGCGCTCCACGCCGTTCAAATCGTCGTTCAAACCCGAATTCCCGTCCACGAACAGCGGCGCGGACACGCGCTTCAAATTCAGCGCGTGGCTCAGATTGCTTTCAAACGTCTTTTTGATCAGGGCGATCGCTTCCTGGGTTTCATACAGGGACAGCGTGGATTGATATCCCGCCGGAACGATCACGTTGCTCATGCCTTTCGCCTCCTTCATTCACAGGGAAAAGCATAGCAAGTTCCCTTCTCTTTGTCAATCTGTCCGCTGTTTTTTCCGTGGCTTTTCATGGACTTTCCTGATGCTGCGCCATACGGAACAGCCATCCGGATTTTTCTTTTTTATCACTCCGGGCTCCCTCCGAGAAAGGCGATCATTCATATTCTAAAAAACGATTGTTGTAAAACCATCGTGCTTTTTTATATGGCTTTCTTGGATGGGGGTCTGGGGGAAACCATTCTTTGGCCGCCAAAGAATGGTTTCCCCCAGTTACGTGAATCGTTACCATCCCGGCGTCAGTAGCCCCGCCGCGATGCTGC
Source organism: Clostridia bacterium (assembly GCA_017541205.1). Lineage (GTDB taxonomy): Bacteria > Bacillota > Clostridia > Christensenellales > Aristaeellaceae > RUG563. The sequence continues at coordinate 113,653 of JAFXZO010000086.1, forward strand.
CCGCGAGCCACGCAAGGAGGGCGCAGGGGATCGTATGCCGGGATCTGCGGACGCCCGCTGCGCCGAGATAGACGCAGCAGGTATAGAATACGGTTTCGCTGCTGCCCATCATCACGCTGGCGACGAGGCCGATGCGGCTGTCGGGGCCGTACGTGTGCAGGATCTCTTTGAGCATGGCGAGGGACGCGGACCCGCTGAGCGGGCGCAGAAGCATCAGCGGCAGGGTTTCTTTGGGGATGCGTGCCCCTTGGAGGGCCGGGGCGAGGAAGGCGCTGAGCGCGTCGGTCAGCCCGCTTGCGGAAAAGGCGCGGATGGCGCAGAGCATGGCGATCAGCGGCGGCAGGATGCGTTTTGCCGTTTGCAGGCCTTCCTTCGCGCCGTCCGCAAACGCGTCGTAGAGCGGGGTGCGCCGCGCGGCGCCGACGCCGACGCAGAGAAGGAAAAACAGCGAAAGCGGGATATTCATGCGCGTTTTTCCATCAGCTTGCACGAAAGCACGCCCACCAGCGTGGAAATGCCGGTCGCCGCGATGGCGGGCAGGATCACAGCCCCGGGGTTTGAGGAGCCCTCCGCCGCGCGAAGGGACAGCACGGTGGTCGGCAGCAATTGCACCGAGGACGCGTTGATCACCAGAAACATGCACAGCGCGTTGCTGGCTTCGTCCATCCCCCGGGCCATCCTGCGCGCGGCTTCCACGCCCATGGGCGTCGCCGCGTTGCCAAGGCCGAGCAGGTTCGCCGTCAGGTTCATCGCCGCGTATTCCAGCGCATCGCCGGGCATCGCCGGGCCAAGCAGCAGGCGCAGCGCGGGCCGGAGCTTCTTTCCAAGCCATTGTGCAGCCCCGGCGCGCGTCAGGATTTCGCCCATTCCGCAAAACAGCGCGAACATGCCCGCCATGTCCAGCGCGCTTTTGACCGCGTCGCCCGCGCCCTGCAGCACCGCGCCCGTCACCGCGTCCGCCCGGCCCCGCAGCAAGCCGTACAGCAGCGCCGCGCCAAGCATCAGCCCAAAGAGCACATTCAGCATACATCCCCCTGACTGTAAGGATAAAAGTTGACAGAAAATCGGATTTATGTTAAAATAATCTTTGGCGTAAGAAAAATCAAACCAAATAAATCACAAAAGTTTCATTGGAGGGGAAAAAATGAAATCAACGGGTGTCGTGCGGAAACTGGACGATTTGGGACGGATCGTGATTCCAATCGAGCTGCGCAGAACCATGGATATTGGGCTAAGGGATACGCTTGAAATCTTCGTGGAAGACGACAAGATCATCCTGAAAAAGTATCATCCAGCCTGCATATTCTGCAATGACGCGCGGGACGTGGTTCGCTACAAGGACAAGCTGATTTGCAAAAAATGCCTGGAGCAGATAAAGAGCGAGCTCTGACCGCTGAATCTCCGCGCCCTCCGCGTCAAAGGGCGCGGGTTTTTTTGCGGCCGTTTTATCGATATGCGTCGCCAAGCCCGGAAACAACCTTCCCGCAAAAAAACATTTCCGGAAAGGACCCGGACGGCAAAACAGCGGGCGTCCGCAGAAAGGACGCCCGCTGTTTTGCGATACGTTTGGCCCTTATTTCATACCGCAAAGACGGTATTTTTATGCACGCGACGTCAATCCTCCGCGCCGCCGAACAGACGCGCGAAGTTGTAGAACCCCAGATACCACACCCCGAAATCGTGCCCGCCGGGAACGAGCTGGACAATGTAATTGCTTTCGTCGAGCTGATCGGTCATTTCGTCCAGACGTTCCATGGCGGCGGAAGCGCTGGCGAGCGCGATATTGTCCTCGGTGCCGCAGATATTATAGAACCAGCGGACGGGCCATTCGGGGTGCGCGGTCAGCTGCGCGGCGGTCAGGGCCGCCACGTTGGTGGTGGGACAGGCGGAAAACGCGCCGAATGCGCTGAACAGATCCAGGCATTTGCCGATGCCCAGGTTGATCGTCTGCATGCCGCCCATGGAAAGCCCGGCCATGGCGCAGCGGTTCCGGTCCGTGATATCGACGGAATAGGCCGCGGCAAGGGCGGGCATCAGGTCATTTCGCAGCTCCTGGTCGAAGGCGTAGAAAGCGCTGTAGTCGCTGGATTTGCCCGCGCGGCCGTTGGGCGTTACCACGATGAAGGGCCTGATTTCGCCCTTGTCGATCAGGTTATCCATGATGCGCTTGACGCGGGAATCCTCGCCCGTCATGCCCCATTCGTATTCGCTGCCGCCGATGCCGTGGCAGAGGATCAGCAGATCGTAGGTCTCCGATTCATCATAGCCGTAGGGCAGATAGACGAAGGCGGTCTTTTCGTATACGGCGTTATCATTGATATAGTCGTGGGCTTCATAGACAAATTTATCGATGGTGCCGCCGTGCTCGCAGAGCTTGGTATAGGCGAAGGGCACCTTGTCCTCGTACACGGTGTTCCTTTCCGCGCGAACGGCGGCGTCGATTTCGTCCTGGGAGGTGAAGGCCTGCCAGGAAACGAACGTGCCGCTGCCTTCAAAGGTAAAATACAGATCGTGCACGCCGGATAAGCTGATCTTGTATCGGTAATCCTGGGTGGCGGGAGAGAAGACCATGGTGGCGAAGGGGCTGCCTTCCAGGCTGTCGGCGAATACGCGGATGGTCAGCTTTTCCTGGGACGCCGCCTTGACGCGCAGGTACGCGGCGCCCTGCGCGAAATCAGCGCCTGTCACCGTGACCGTATCCTCCGCCGGGTTTTCGCTGATCGTCAGCGCTACCGGGTTTTCCGCAAACGGATTCACGCTTTCCGCCAGGGCGGGGCAAAGGGGCAAAAGCAGCAGGGACAAAAGCAGCGGGAGGATTCTTTTCATAGCGCGGGGCCTCCTAACGAATTTGATCGGGTCCACGTCGATTATACCACATCCCGCGCGTCATGCATTGCCAAGTTCGCCAAAAACGTTGCGAAAATCTTCGGGCATATTCCGTATCCTTCCCACATACATATTTGCATGGATTGGGAAGCGATTTTGCCCGGCGAAGCGGTTTTTTCACAGGTGGACTGGACGCGGGCGCGGGAGGTGCGGCTTCGCGCGGGCAGCCCGGTTTTCGTACTGTGCGAAAGCGGGCCGAAGCAGGGCGCGCGTCCGCTGACGGCGCGGGAGGTAAGTCAGGCCGCGCAGGCGCTGAGCGGCTATGGCCTGGCCGCGCGGCAGAAGGAGCTGCGCAGGGGCTTTCTGGCCCTGCCCGGCGGGCACCGGCTGGGCGTCTGCGGCGTGATGGGCGAGGGCGGGCTCATCGAGATCACGAGCTTATGCCTCCGCCTGGCGCATGCAATGCCCGGCGTCGGCGAAACCGTGTTTTCCCGCGTCCGGGGAAAAAGCGCCCTGATCCTGGGCCCGCCGGGATCGGGGAAAACCACGCTGCTGCGGGACCTGATCCGCCTCTATTCCATGGCCGGGCATCCCGTTTCCGTCGCCGACGAGCGCGGCGAAATCGCGGCCTGCCGGGAGGGGAAGGCGCAATTGGACGTCGGCCCGCTGACCGACGTGATTTCCGGGATGGAAAAAGGAAAGGCGCTGCCCCTGCTCATCCGCGCCATGGCTCCCCGGGTCGCGGCGGCGGATGAGATCGGCGGCGAGGACGACGCCAGGGCCGTGCTGGAGGCCCGCCGCTGCGGCGTGCTGATGCTGGCGACGGCGCACGGAAGCAGCGTTGAGGAAGTGAAAAAACGCGCGGGCATGCAGCCGCTGCTTGGGCCGGACGGGTTCGACTGCGCGGTGACCCTGGCCGCGCTCGGCGCGCCGCCCCGGGTGACGCCGCTTGGGGAGGAACGCGGATGAGCCTTCATCTTTTTTTCGCGCTCGGCGCGGCGGCATCCTGCGCTGCCCTGGGCGCGCATTTTTCCCGGCGGCTGTCCCGGCGGCTGGAGGCGCTTTCCCAATGGGACAAGGCCTTATCCGCCCTGGAAGGCGCCGTCCGCTACCAGGAAATGTCCGCCCTGCAGGCGATCGACCGGGGAGCGCGGGAAGAAGGGCTCACCCTGCCCGCGCTTTCGGAAAGGATGCGGGCGCGCCCTTGCCAATCGTCCGCCGCGCTCCTTGACGGACTGCCCTGGCATCCGCTCCTTCCCAAGGAGGCGCAAGCCGCCCTGGCCGACTGCCTGCTCTCGCTTTTTGAGCCGACCCTGCCCCAGCAGGCGCGCGGCATAGCCCTGGCCAAGCCGCCCTTTACCCGCTGCCTGCGCTCCGCCCAGGCGGCCAGGGACGCGTACGGCAGGCTGTATATCAGCCTTGGCTGGATGGCCGGCGCGGCGCTGTTCATCCTGTTATGCTGAGTGGAGGAAAGAATGCAAATCGACGTGCTGCTCAAAATTGCCGGGGTGGGCCTGCTTGTGACGGCGATCTGCCAGGTGCTAACCCGCGCCGGGCGGGAGGATATGGCGACCCTGGCCACGGTGGCGGGGGTGATCGTGGTGATGTGGATGGTGGTGAATCTGGCGGGGGATCTGCTCAACCAGGTACAGGCGGTGTTCCATCTGCCATGACGGACGCGCTGCGGGCCGCGGGCTTTACGATCGTTGCGGCGCTGGCCGCGTTCGCGCTTCGCGCCGTGCACCGGCAGTCCGGCGCGGCGGTGGCCCTTGCGGCGGGGCTGATGCTGTTTTTTTCCGCGGTGACGCAGCTGGAAAAGGCGGCCGGAGCGCTGGAAAGCCTGTCCAGCCGCGCGGGCGTCGGGCAGGAAACGGTGGGCATGATCCTCAAATTGCTCGGCATGGCGTATGTGACGGAGTTTGCCGTGCAGTCCTGTCGGGACGCGGGCGAAGAGGGCCTGGCCGCGAAGGCTGCGCTCTGCGGAAAAATGCTTTTGCTGCTCCAAACCCTGCCCCTGATCCTGGAAATCGGCGATCTGACGCTGTCGCTTTTGCCATGAAGCGGATGGTTTGGATGGCCGCGCTGCTTTTGTTCCTGCTCCCTGCCGCCGCCCGCGCCGAAAGCCTGAACGAAACGCTGCAAAGCACCCTGCAGTCCCTGCCGCTAAAGGAATGGCAGCAGGCGTATGAGCGGGCGTTTCCGGAGGGCGAGGATTTGGAAACGCTGCTGATGCGCCTGACGCGCGGCGAAAGGACGATGGAGCCCGAAGCGCTGCTGCGCGCCTTGGCGGGGGGCTTGCTCAGCGCGCTGACCGGCAGCGTTTGGCGCCTGGCGAGGCTTGTCGCGCCCGCGGTGGTGTGCGGCGTCCTGCAGCGGATGAAGGGCGCGTTCGCCCGCCCTGCGCTGGAGGAAGCGGTGAACGGGGCATGCTATCTGCTGCTCGCCGGGTGCATGGCGCAGGACCTGTCCCAGCATATCGCGCTGGCGCAGGAGGCGGTACAGCGGATCGCCGATCTGATGCAGACGCTGTTCCCGCTGCTGCTGACCCTGCTTGCGGCAGTCGGCGGCACGGCCGGCGCGGCGATGTTCCAGCCCGCGGTGGTGGCGGCGAGCGGCACGATGACGCACCTTGTGCGCTCGGTCACGCTGCCGCTTGCGCTGGCCGCGGGGGTCGTGACGGTGCTGCGCCACGTATCGCCCAAGGTGCAGATCGGCAGGCTCGCGAGCCTGCTCAAAACCGCGGCCGGCTGGACGCTCGGCGTGGGGTTCACGGTGTTCATCTCCGTCGAAGCCCTGCAGACCCTGGGCGCGGCGGCGGCGGACGGCGTTTCCATCCGCACGGCCAAGTACGCGGTGGATCATTTCGTGCCGGTGGTGGGCGGAATGGTGGCCGATACGATGGATACGCTGGTAGGCGCGTCGCTGCTCATCAAAAACGCGCTGGGCTTCACGGGGCTCATGCTCCTTTTGTCCACGGCGGCGGGGCCCATGCTGCAAACCCTGGCCGCGGCCATGATCTACCGGGCCGGCGCAGCGCTGCTGGAGCCGCTCAGCGACGGGCGCTCCAGCGCGTGCCTCCAGGATTTTTCGGATATCCTGATGCTGCTGTTTGTGATCCAGCTCTCCGTAGGCGCGATGTTTCTGCTGCTGGTGGCGCAGCTGCTGGTGGTGGGGAATTTGACGGTGATGCTTCGATGAGCGCGTTTTTGAAAACCATTGTCGGCCTTTGTCTGATCCGTGTGGTGCTCGACGCGGCGCTGCCCCAGGGCGACACCGCGCGCTGCGCCGTGCTGGGCGTGGAGCTCGCCGCGATGCTGTGCATGCTCAGGGCCCTCAAATGGCTGCTTTCGGCAGGAGGTTAAGGGGACATGAAAAGCCTGCTGGAAAAGCTCAAGGGCTGGAAGGGCGGCGTCTGGGTGCTGGTGCTCCTTGCGTGCGCGGCGGCGTGCCTGCTGCTGCCGGGCGGCGGCGCGTCCGGCCCGGGAATGACCGAGGAGGAGCAGCGCATCAGCGCCACGCTCTCCCAGATCTCCGGCGCGGGCCAAACCCGGGTGTCCATTTACTATGCCCGGGCCGCGTCCGCGTTTTCGGGCGAGGGGCAAAGCCCCGTCGGCGCGGTGATCGTTTCGCAAGGCGCGAGAGACGTGGGGGTTCGGCTGCGCCTGATGCGGGCGGCGCAAACGCTGCTGGGCCTTCAGCCGGGCGAGGTGGAGGTGTTTTCCATGGAGGATGAAAAGTGAAGGACAGGATATTGAACGCGCTGATGCTGCTGGCCGTCGCCGCGGCGCTGATCGTGACGTGGATCCGGGGCGGCGCGGAAAAACAGCCGGAGATCCTGCCCATGAACCTGGCCGCGCAGGCTGCGCCCGAGCCCACGCTGCATCCCGCGGACGCTTACAAGCAAACCCGGCTTAAGACCCGGGACAGGGAGCAGACGGCCCTGACGGCGCTCCTGAACGCCACGGATACGGACGCCGAGGTGCGTTTGCAGGCGCAAAAGCAGTTGGCCGAGCTCGTGCAAAACAGCGAAATCGAATTGGCGGCCGAGGCGGCGCTCCTGGCCCGGGGCTATGAAAAGGCGCTGTGCGTCTCGCGCGCGGGGGAGGCGATCGTCTTCGTTTCCGGCGAAATCGGCGCGCAGGACGCCGCCCTGATCCTTGAAATATTGGAAGAGGCGTCCGGCCTGCCGCGGGAAAATATCCGCGTGTCGGGCTATGCTTTTTGATCGATTTATGCTATACTGAGGAAAAATCAGCGCAACGGCAGGAGGAAACCCGGCATGATACGCACAGGCAAGGTTGTTTCCGCACAGGACGGGGTCATGGAGGTGTGTTTCGCGCGGCCTGAAATGTGCGCCCATTGCGGCCAATGCGCGGGCCAGAAGGAAGAAACGCTGGTCAAGCTCCCCGGCAGCGTGCCCGTCGGCCGCTGGATCGATGTGGATATGCCGGAAGGGCAGGTGCTCAAGGCCTCCGTGCTCGCGTATGTGATGCCGCTGCTGATGCTGCTTGGCGGGCTCGCCCTGGGCAGCGTTCTGTTTGAAAAGGAAGCGCTCCGGGCCCTGACTGGCATCCTCTTTATGGGCGGCGCGTGGCTGATCCTGCGCCTGATCGAAAAAAAGATGCGCGGGAAGAATGCCTGGCAGCCCAGGATCGTCCGCGTGCGCGGCGAAGGGGAAGGCCCGGAAGCATAAATGCTGAGCATAGGAAAAACCGTGCCGGACAGCGCTTCGGCACGGTTTTTTACGCAAGGCGTTTTATTTCTTTCTGGTCTTCTGCACCAGTTTCCTCAGTTCGCTTTCCGTTTCCGTATCGCGGACGCGGCGGGCGGCGACGACGCGGCGCTCGTTGTCATTGTCCACGCAGGTGACGAGCAGGAGCAATTGGTCCTCCGGGCTCACGTCGATCGTGCAGGTATGCACGGAGCAGCCGATCAGGGTGGCGATGGCCTTCTGACGCCCGCCGATCGCAGTGGAATACAGATCGAAGAAATCCACGTAATCCGGGCTGTCTTCCTCCTCCACGTTGATGATGCCCACGGCGAAGATGACGTAGCGGCCGTCCTCGTACAGGGTATCGAAGGTGATGAAGGGGCTCCGGTGGTAATACGTGCTGTTTTCAAAATTGCGCAGCGACCCAAACATCGCGCCGCTTTTCATGTTGTGCCCGTAGATCACCAGGGAATAGGGCCGGGTTTTCAAATTGGCGCTCGCGTCCAGGAACAGCGCGCCGTTCACGTTGGTTTTCCCGTTCACGTCATGGTTCAGGTAAAACACGTTGTTCCGCTGCATCACGGGCTCATCCACCAGCCGGTTCACATTCAGCCAGCCGACGATATATTTGCTTTCCCGCTGCAGGGCCTTGAAACGGCTGCTGATCTCGAGGCCCTCGTTGTCCGGATACGGCAGGGGATCCAATTTCGGTATGGGCGTTTGCGGCAGGCCGGAGGTCACGGTGGGGCCGAGGGTCGGCGCCGGGGTGGGTGCAGCGGTGGGCAGGGGCAGCGCGGTCTCCGTCGGAACAGGCGCGGTTTCCCAGGGGGAAGGGGCCGGGGCGGATTCGGAGGGCGTCAGCGCCGGGGCGGCCGTGCTTTCGCCGAAAGGCGTTTCCGAAGGCGAAGGCGCCTGGGAGGCTGCGGGCGTTGGCGTGGGCGGTTCTTCGGTCGGCGCGGCGGTGGGCGGCAGGGTCGCGGGGACAGGCGTTTGGGTCGGCGCGTTGTAATACAGTTCGCGCAGGTCCTTGACGCTGTTGCGGGATCGGATCCATTCCGCGGCATAGCCGATGATCTTGACCATGCCGAAAAGGAGGACGGCTGCAAGGGCCAGGGCCAAAATCACCCGGGGGACGGAAAGCTTGCGCCCTCCCGTCTGCTTGTAACGGCTGCGCGGATCATCCTTTCCCTTCCGTGGCTGCCATTGCATGGGGCCGCCTCCTTATTTCGTCGTTTCAAAATGGCGTTTCCGGCCCTTTCGCGCCGGAAACGCTCATGTTATCTTCCGTATGGATCCCTTTGATCCGGATCAGCCGTTTTGCCTGCGGCGCTTGCGGGCCGTAACGCCGAGCGCGGCCAGGCCCGCGAACGCGAGGGCCGTCAGGCCGATCCACAGGCCGATGCTGGTTTCGTCGCCGGTCTTGGGCACCTTATAGTTGATGATCTTGCCGCCGTTATAGCAGCGGTCGGTCTCCCCGGCGTGGTCGCCAATGTTTTCATAGCGCACCTTGTAGCCGTCCACGGGCGTTTCCACCACGTAGAATTCCGACCAATCGGAGAACCAGGCTTCGTACAGATACTCGGTTTCGCTGATCTTGGTCTTGTTGAAGCTCTTGCGGCGGATGGAGCCGTTGGGGTTATAGAGGGTAAAATCGATGGATTCCTCCACGTCGCCCAGCCATTCCTTGGTGAAATAGAAGCGGTTGCGGTAGCCCTTCTGATCGTTCGCCGGCGCGTCGGAGCTGCGTTCGTTGATGATCGTGGTGCGCAGGTTCATCGTTTCGCTGTCGCAGCGGATGGTCACGGCGGTGGAATCCGTTTCGGCGGAAAGGCCGGTCAGCACCAGGGAGCGGGTATAGAGGTTGTTGTTCCATTCCGCGTCGTGCGTTGCGGAGATGGTGAATTCAACGGGCGTGGAAAGCACATAGCCGGAGGGAGCCTTCGTCTCGGTGAGGAGATAGCGGCCGTCGTCCAGGCCACGGAAGGAGAAGGCCGTTTCCGTGGAGGTGTTCACATCCAGCGGGATCTGCTTCTTGTCGCCGTTTGCCAGGATCTTTTCCAGCTTGAAGGCCGCGCCTTCCAGGGGCTTTCCGCTTTCGTTCGCCTTGGTGACGGTGAAGCGGTAGGTGAAGACCACGGCGCGCTGCTTTTCGGTTTCGGCCTCGGTTTCTTCCTCGGGGCTGTTGGAATAGCGCATCACGGCTGTGTTCACGTTGCCTTCGTCGCCCACCCAGGCGCGTTCGTTCAGCTGTGCGGTGTACTGCACCAGCACTTCCGCGCCGCTGAGCTGCTCGGTGATCGCATCCCCGCTCCAGGCCAGGGTGATTTCAAAGCTGTGCTCGTCTTCTTTTTGGACGGTAAAGCCGCTGAACTCCCTGCCGTTGACGGTGACGCGGTAATCCTTGTTGTTGGTGAGGCCCTCTTCCATGGTATCCGCAAAGGTCAGGTGGAATTTCGGGTAGGAAGCGAAGTTGACGGGCAGCTTCGTGCGCAGAAGGAAGCGCACGTTATCGCCGATGTCATAGTCCGCCGAATCGGCCCATACCACGGCGTCCTCGGTGTTGGCGGAGTCGTTGAGGTCGTCCACCTTCTTTTCAAACAGCGGGTTTTCCACGTTGAGCACTTCGGCGGCCAGGACGCCCTCGGCCTTATTTGCGGTGATCTGCATATCGCCGGCAGGCTTTGCGGCGGTCAGGGAAGTGAGCATATACGCGCGGGTGTAAAGATCGCCGTTCCAGACGGCCGTGTGATCCCCGCGGATGGTAAAGGTCATGGCGCTTGCGGCGATATGCCCGTCGGGCGCCTGGGTCTGCGTCAGGACGTAATCGCCGTCGTCCAGGCCGTAGAACACGGCCAGGGTATCGGTGGAAAGCGTCTCGCTCCGGTCAACGGGCTGTAAGCTGCCGTCGGCCAGCTTCTTTTCGAGGGTGAAGGCCGCGCCGGAGAGTGGCTGGCCCAGCACGTTCACGCTGGCGACGTTGAGCCGGTAGGTGAATACCAGCACGCGGCTTTCGTCCGTTTCGCCCTCCAGATCGCCGGACGCGTTCAGCGCGTAGCGCATGCGCACCGCGCTCAGGTTGCCCTGCGCGCCGGTACGGGCGGCGGAGGTGAGGGTCGCGGTGTAATAGACGATCACCTCGGCGTTGTTCATTTCTTCCGGCAGCGGCGTTTCGCCGTCGCCCCAGGTGATGGTCAGATCAAAGCCCCTGTCCGTATCCGTCACGGTGTAATCGGTGATCTGCCGGCCGTTCAAAAACACCTGATAATCTTTGTTGTTGGCAAGGCCTTCTTCGAGCGTACCGGCAAAGGTGACGTGATAGCGCGCGCAGCGGCTTACGTTGCCGACCAGGGTCGCGCTGACGCGCAGCGGGACCGTATCGCCCACGTCATAATCGGCGGTATCCACCCACAGGGCGGTATCGCGCGCCGCGGTGGAATCGTTTTTATCGATCACCTTATGGGAGAGGGTCGGCGCGGGCACGTTGGCGACCGTGCCGACGGCCATGCCGTCCTGCCGGCTGACAGACAGCGCCGTATCGCCGGCGGTCAGGCTCGCGCCCAGGGCGTCCAGCGCGGCCGCGTGATCGGCGCGCAGGGTAAAGGCGATGGGCTCCGCGGTCACATAGCCCGCGGGCGTGCGGGTCTCGGTCAGGAGGTATTCGCCGTCGTCCAGGCCCAGGAAAACGAAGGAAGAAACGGTGGAGCGCGCGTTCGTCACGGGGATGAAGGCGGTCGTGCCGTCCAGCAGCTTCTTTTCCAGCCGGAACGCAGCGCCGGAGAGCGGCGCGCCGCCCTCGTCCGTCTTGCTGACGGTCAGCCCGTAGGTGTAGACCGTGCAGCGGCTGGGCGCGGTTTCTGCTTCCGTTTCGTCGGCGGGGTTCATCGGATAGCGGAGCGTGAGCGCGCAGGCATTGCCTTTTTCGCCCAGCACAGCCTGATCGCCCAGCGTCGCGGTGAAGGTGAGGACCACTTCCTGATTGGCGAGCGACGCGGGAAGCGTTTCCCCGCCGCCGTCCCAGGCGACCGTCACTTCAAAGCCCGCCGCGGTTTCCTGAACGGTAAAGCCCGCGTACGGCTCGCCGCCGACCGTGACGGCCCAATCGCGGTTGCCGGTCAGCCCGGCGTCCATGGTATGAAGGAAGGTGAAACGGTATTGGCGATAGGAGGCGATATTGCCGGGCAGGGCGGTGGAGGCGCGGAAAGGCACGCTGTCGCCGATGTCATGGTCGGCGGTCTGCTGCCAGGTCAGCTCCGCTTCGGTGGAATCGTTGATGTCGCCCACCTGGAGCAAAAGCGCGCGCTCCTTGACGTTCATGAGCGAAGAAACGATCAGGCCGGTTTCCAGATCCGCCTGCGCGTCCAGAAGATCCGGCTGTGTTTCGATGCCCAGGGAAAGCAGCGGCGCGTCCGCTTCCTCCGCAAGCAGCGCGGAATGCGCGGCAGTGAGCGTGAATTCGATTGGCGCAGCGGGCAGACAGCCCTCCGGCGCGGAGGTTTCGGTGAGCAGGTATACGCCGTCGTCCAGGCCCGGGAAAACAAAGACGGAATCCGTGGACTGCGTTTCGTTCAGCGGCATGGCCTTCCGTGTCCCGTCGGCCAGCTTCTTTTCCAGTTTGAAAGCCGCGCCGGGCAGCGCCGCGCCGGCCTCGTCCAGCTTTTTCAGCGTCAGGCCGTAGGTATAGATCACTGCGGTATCGGGGCCGAGGGTGATTTCCCCGTCCGCGCCGCCCGCGTAGGTGATAGAAGCGGCGCACGCGTTGCCGCTGCCGCCGAGGATCGCCTGGCTGTTCAGGACGGCGGTAAAGTCGATCAGGATCTCGGCGCCGTTTAATGCCTCGGGCAGCGCCTGCGTCCCGTCGCCAAAGGCGAAGGCCAGGGCAAAGGCGCCTTCGTCCGCGTCCTCCACGGTGAAGGAGGCGGCGTCTTCGCCCGGCAGCGTCACCTGGTAATCCTTGTTGCTGGTCAGGCCCGCTGGCAGGGCGGCGTTTACCGTCATGCGGAAGGCCGAGAAAGCGGATACGTTCGGGGGCAGCGCGATCCGGATGCGGAAGGGCACGCTGTCGCCGATGTCATAGTCCGCGGTATCCGCCCAGGCGGCGTCCTGCGGGGCTTCCAGGGAATCGTTCACATCCAGGGTCTTGAGGGAGAATTCGGCGGCTTTCACGTTCACAACGTCTTCGCCCAGGATCAGGCCCACGGCCTTGTCCGCCGTCAGGGCGACATCGCCGTATTCCGTTTCCGCCTGCAGGTCCAGGAGCGTTTCCGCGCGGGTTTCCTCTTTGTTATCCCAGGCTGCGGCGTGATCGGCGCGGATGACGAAGCGCAGCGGCTCCGCGCCCAGATAACCGGCGGGCGCACGCGTCTCCGTCAGGATATATTCGCCGTCGTCCAGGCCGGTGAACACGAAATCGGTATCGGTGGAGGAAAGGGCGTCCAGCGGCATTTCCTTGAAGGTTTCTTCCCGGCCTTCCTGACGCGGGGCAATCACCTTTTCCAGCGTGAAGGAAGCGCCGGAAAGGGGCTGGCCGTCCTGATCCGCCTTGCCAAAGCGGAACTGATAGGAATACACGATGGCCTTGTAATCGCCGGTATGCGCGGTTTGGACCGGCGCGCCGGTTTCCTCCGCGCTTTCTTCGGGATACACGCTGTATTCCAGCCGCGCGGCGTTCACGTTGCCCTGCCCGCCGACGGTCAGGTTTTCGTTGAGCGCGGCGCTGAAATAGACCCGCACCAGCGCGCCGTTCAAATCATGCGGCAGGAGGGCGACGCCGTCGCCCAATTCCACCTTGATGCGGAAGGAATGGTCGTCCTGGCCGATCACCTGCCAGAAGGAAGCGTCCGCCTGCGTCTCCACGCCGCCTCGCACGATGGTCACGGTATAGTCCTTCAGGTTCGTCAGGCCCGCTTCCATCGTATCGGCGAAGGTGATTTGGTACTGGCGGCAGGACGAAACGCTGTTGGAAAGCTTCGCTTCCAGGCGGAAGGGCACGGCGTCGCCCAGGTCATGGTCGGAGGAATCCGTCCACACCACAGGATCCTGCGCCGGGTCGGAATCGTTATCATCGTCGGTTTTCACGTTCAGGGTGGGGGGAATGGCGATGCCCGGCTCTTCCAGCATGCCCACTTCCTTGTGCGTGATCCAGATCACTTCGCCCTCGGGCAGCACCCCCGTCAGGGTATACATGGCGTAGCGGAAAGCTTCGGGCGTGCCCCACCAAAGCACCGTGTGCTCCTGCGTCACGGAGAATTCCTGCGGCGCGGCCAGCACATAGCCCTCGGGCGCGGCGGTCTCGGTGAGCAGATATTCGCCGGGGGCCAGGCTTTCATAGGCGAAGGTGACGCCGTCCGTCCTGCTTTCATCCTGCGCGATCAGGCACAGGGAGCCGTCGTCCAGCTTTTCCTCCAGGCGGTAGGCCGCGCCGGCAAGGGGCTTGCCCTCGCGGTCGATCTTGCGGACGGTGAAGACGGGGTTTTCCTGCCCCGCTTCCGCGTCAAAGCGCGCGTACACGACGGCGTTATGGAGCGATTCGTGCAGCAGGGTGCTGCTTTCGCCCCATGCGGCGGTCACGAGGAAATCAGAGGCGGCTTCGCTTTCCGCCGCTTTCCCGCCTTCTTCCGGCACGGCGTAATAATGGATCACAAGCTCCTGCTGATCCGTCATGGCGGGAAGGGTGAACTGGAAGGAAACGTCCGTGATGCGCTGCACCGTGATCCCGCATTCGGAAAGGCTCAGCGTTTGGCGCGTTTCCCCGCCGTTTTCATCGCGGGACACGCGCTCGACGAAGAAGCTGTCCGGCTCAATGCGCGCGCCGGGCACGTCCAGCTGCTCCCGCACCGTGGAGCCCTGGGGCACGACGCCGAAGATCGAGACGTGCAATTCCCGGGGAATATAGTTTTTGACCGCGCGTCCGTTGTATTCGCCCTGGGCAAGGAGCCCGTCGTCAGCGGGCAGGCCGTCGCCAAAGGCCATTTTCTGGTACAGGGCAAGGGACACGCCGACATGATACCCGCCGCCAAAGTCGAGGCTTTCGCCGCCCAGGTAAAGAACGGGCACATCCACGGTAAACTGCCTGCCCTGCGCGGAAATCAGGCGCGCGTAATAGGGGCTTTCCGCATCCCAGCGCACGGTCACGGTGCGCTCCTGCGCGTCCAAGGCGTACAGGGCGCGGGCCAGCACGCTGCCCGCCCATACGGAGAAAGCGTGCTCCTGCCCGTCGGAAACGGGGATCATTCCTTCGGGAAGACGGTACACCATGGGCTGCCCGTCCCGCGCAAAGGCGTTTTCCGCCGTTTCTTCAAAGGTCAGCCGCAGGGTATAGGCCATGCCGGGCTTGAGCGCCCATGGCCGCGAAAGCTGCTCGGACCAGTGGGAATATAATTCGGGCGCTTTGCCGAGCAGCGCGTTCAGGCTGATCGCTTCCTCGGCCAGGGCCCCCGGCAGCAGCGAAAGCAGCAGCACCGCCGCCAGCAGCAGCACAAGCGGCGCGCGGGCCCCCCTCTTTTTCAATGATCTTCTATTTTCAGGCAGAATGCTCTGCTTCATCTTCTTGCGCCCTCCATTTGTACGTACTACCAGACATAGTATATTCCGTCATATTGTAACACAATATGCGGATTATTCAAGAAGCGGCGGGGCGAAACGGGCGGAATCCGGTCTGCTTGTGTCAAATTTAAGAACAGCGCAAAAATTGCTACACATAAGATTAACGATATAAAACAAATAAGAAAAACTAATTCAAAATATCCTTAATATTTTCGTTACACTTTTGACGCGGGCTGCCGGCGCCTTTCAAATTGGGAAAAAATAGGATTTCCCTTTGTTCGGAATGCGTTCATGCGCCGGCCAGGGCGCACCGCGTTCCCGCTCCGGCGTTATCGTCCGGAAAGAGAAAAGCCCCAATTATATCATCGTTCCGTCACGATTTTGTTATGATTATTCCACAGGAAATGGGCGGCGGGCCATAACAAGAAAAAGCCGGTTCTTCACGGTTTGTTAGGGAATCGTTCAATCAACCCAAAATTCTTTGATGTCATCCCGACCGAAGCGGAGTGGAGGGATCTCCCTCTCGGCTGGGCAATTGACTGTGAGATCCCTCGGCTGCGCTTCACTTCGCTCGGGATGACATTTGAGGGCTCTCTTTCCCTAAGTTTCCGTGAAGAACGAAAAAACCTGGCGCGGAAGGCGAAGCTCCGTGCCAGGCGGCAAAGGCTTTTATGCGGCGCGATTGAAAGGAGATCCCTGCCGGATCACTGCTTTTCGGCCAGGATCTTCTTGGCGCTGGAAATGCGCACGCACAGCGTGAACAGCTCCATCGCGGTGCTCAGATCGGTCAGGTTGGGGTAGGTCGGCGCGATGCGGATGTTGGAATCGTTGGGATCGTTATGGTAGGGCCATGTGGAGCCCGCGGGGGTCATGACCACGCCGGCTTTCTTGGCGCGGGCCACGATGTCCTTTGCGCAGCCGGGCAGGGAATCGAACATGATGAAGTATCCGCCCAGCGGCTTGGTCCAGGTGCCGATTTCCAGGCCGGCCAGGTTTTTTTCCATGATGTTTTCCGCGGCCTCGAACTTGGGGCGGATGATGTCGGCGTGCTTGCGCATGTGCTCCACCATCCCGTGGATGTTGCCGAAAAAGCGCACGTGGCGCAGCTGGTTCACCTTGTCGTGGCCCAGGGTCTGGCGGCGCAGGTCTTCGATAAAGTCCACCATGTTGTTGGGGCTGGTGGCCAGGGCGGCGATGCCGCTGCCGGGGAAAGTGATCTTGGAGGTGGAGGAGAATTTGTACACCATATCCGGGTTGCCTGCGCGCTTGCATTCGGCCAGGATCTCGATCAGGTAATCCTGCTGATGGTCGTAGAGGTGATGCATGCCGTAGGCGTTGTCCCAGAAGATGCGGAAATCCGGGGCCGCGGGCTCCAGGCGCGCGAAGCGGCGCACCGTTTCATCGGAATAGGAGATGCCCTGCGGGTTGGAATACTTGGGCACGCACCAGATGCCCTTGATGGTTTCATCCTCGCGCACCAGGCGCTCCACCGTGTCCATATCCGGGCCGGTGGGGGTCATGAGCACGGGGATCATCTTGATGCCGAAATATTCGGTGATGGCGAAATGCCGGTCGTAGCCCGGCACGGGGCAGAGGAATTTCACCTCCGGCAGACGGCACCAGGGGGTATTGCCCATAATGCCGTGCGTCCAGGCGCGGCTGATGGTATCGAACATCACGTTCAAAGAGGAGTTGCCGTAGATCACGATGTCCTTGGGGTTGTTTTCCATCATGTCGCCCAGCAGCTCCCGCGCTTCCTCGATGCCCGTCAGCTGGCCGTAATTGCGGCAGTCGGTGCCGTCCTCGCACGTTAAATCGGAGGACGAATCCAATACGTCCATCATCGCCATGGAAAGGTCCAATTGCTCCTGGCAGGGGATGCCGCGGGTCATATTCAGCTGCATGCCCAGGGCCTGGATCTTTTTATATTCGGTTTTGAGCTGCCTGAGTTCCTCGTTGAGTTCTTCTACGGTCATATCCTTGTAAGGCTTCACGATTTCCATCCCTCTCTTGCCCTGATTGGGGAACCGTCCGCTTTCATCCTATGCGCAGAGCCCGAAAAAGGCGAAACGCGCGAAAGCGTGAAATGCGTCCGTTGATAAAGAGTATCACAGCCCGCCCTGTTTTTCAAGCCCCGAACGCCCAGGAAACCGTTCAAAACCCGAACATTTTTTGCGAAAATCCAAAATAAATGCAGCTTTTGAGGCGTGAGCGCAAAAAAGGGACGGCGAAACGCCGCCCCGGGGTGTCGAAAAATGTTCAGGATCCAGGCGCTCAGAACTGCTGCATATCTTCGATATACTGCTTGAGCTCGCTCACGGCGATCCGCTTTTGCTCCATGGTGTCGCGGTCGCGCACGGTGACGGTGCCGTTTTCCTCGGTTTCAAAGTCCACGGTGATGCACACGGGGGTGCCCACCTCGTCCTGGCGGCGATAACGCTTGCCGATGGAGCCGGTCTCATCGTAATCCACCATGAAATACCGGCTCAGCTCCTCATGGATCTGGCTGGCCAGGCCGCCCAGCTTGTTCTTTTGCAGGGGCAGAACGGCGGCCTTGAAGGGCGCGAGCGCGGGATGCAGATGCAGCACCGTGCGCACGTCGCCGCCCTCGAGCGCCTCTTCCTCATACGCGTTGCACAGGAAGGCCAGCGTCACGCGGTCCGCGCCCAGGGAGGGCTCGATCACGTAGGGGATGTAGCGCTCGTTGGTGACGGGATCGATGTATTCCATGGATTCGCCGGAGGTGTTCTGGTGCTGCGTCAGGTCGTAATCCGTGCGGTCCGCGATGCCCCACAGCTCGCCCCAGCCGAAGGGGAAGAGGTATTCAAAGTCCGTGGTCGCCTTGGAATAGAAGGCCAATTCTTCCTTGCTGTGGTCGCGCAGGCGCAGGGACTCTTCCTTGATGCCCAGCTTCAGCAGCCAGTCGCGGCAGAAGGAGCGCCAATAATCGAACCATTCCAGATCGGTGCCGGGCTTGCAGAAGAATTCCAGCTCCATCTGTTCAAACTCGCGGATGCGGAAGATGAAGTTGCCCGGGGTGATCTCGTTGCGGAAGGATTTGCCCACCTGCGCGACGCCCATGGGCAGCTTGCGGCGGGTGGCGCGCACGATGTTCTTAAAGTTCACAAAAATGCCCTGGGCGGTCTCGGGGCGCAGGTAGATCTCATTCGCGCTGTCCTCGGTGACGCCCTGGTGGGTCTTGAACATCAGGTTGAATTTGCGGATGCCCGTAAAATCCTTCTTGCCGCAGGTGGGGCACACGATATCGTGCTCCGCGATGAAGGATTCATACTGC
The DNA here is from genome assembly GCA_017541205.1 of Clostridia bacterium. Lineage (GTDB taxonomy): Bacteria > Bacillota > Clostridia > Christensenellales > Aristaeellaceae > RUG563. The sequence goes on from JAFXZO010000086.1 coordinate 132,027, forward strand.
TCGTTGGTCCAGCCGTCGGCCTGGATCTCCTGGCCGTTGGCCTTGCCCCAGTCCTCGATCAGCTTATCCGCGCGGAAACGGGCCTTGCAGGCGCGGCAGTCCATGAGCGGGTCGTTGAAGGTGCCCACGTGGCCGGACGCCACCCACACCATCCGGTTCATCAGGATCGCGCTGTCCAGGCCCACGTTGGTCTTGCTCTCCTGCACGAATTTTTTGAGCCACGCCTTTTTCACGTTGTTCTTGAATTCCACGCCCAGGGGGCCGTAATCCCAGGAATTGGCCAGGCCGCCGTAAATTTCGCTGCCCGGAAAAATAAACCCGCGCACTTTGCACAGGGCAACCAGCTTGTCCATCGTCAATTCAGCCATCATCAATCAGTCCTTCCTACATATGTTCGCTTCATTATGCCCATTTTGGGCCTGTTTGTCAAGGTATCTGCAACCACAATTTTCCTTGTCAGAAGGAGCGGAATAGGCTATAATGGCAGCGGAGGCCAAATGAACAGGAAAGGATGTTCTTATGATTTTTTTGAAAGAGGAGAACGCCCTGATCGCCAAGCGGCAGGGAGAGCTTTTGCGGATCGAAGCCTGGGGCCCGGACAGCCTGCGCGTGCGCGCGACCATGTATCCCGAATGGACCGGGCGGGACTGGGCGCTGACCGAAGCGCCCGCGGACACCCGCGCGGCGGTCGGGATCGGCGCGCAGTCCCTGCGCGCGGGGGACGGCAGCTTCTGGGACGCGCCGCTTGCGAGCATTGAAAACGGCCGGATCAAGGCGACGGTCAACCACAGCGGCGTCATCACCTTTTACCGCGACGGCAAGGAGCTCCTGCGCGAATACAGCCGGTTTTACGATGGCTCCGTCACCCGGGAAAGCCACTGCCTGAAGGTGGCCAGCCGCGAATGGCTCCCTTACACCGCGGGCGATTATAAGCTGACCGTGCGTTTCCAGCCCAACGACGGCGAAAAGCTCTTCGGCATGGGCCAGTACCAGCAGCCGTACATGGATATGAAGGGGTGCGTGCTGGAATTGGCGCAGCGCAATTCCCAGATCACGGTGCCCTTCGCCCTGTCCAACCTGGGCTACGGCTTTTTGTGGAACAATCCGGCGGTGGGCAAGGTTTCCTTCGGCAGGAACCTGACCGAGTGGGTGGCGCTGGCGTGCAAGGAAATGGACTATTGGATCACCGTCGCGGATAAGCCCAACGAGATCCTCTACAACTACACCGCCGTGACCGGCCGCGCGCCCATGATGCGCGAGGACTGCATGGGCCTGTGGCAGTGCAAGCTGCGCTACCGCACACAGGAAGAGGTGCTGTCCGTCGCGCGCAGGTATCACGAATTGAACATCCCCATCGACGTGATCGTGATCGACTTCTTCCATTGGACGGTGCAGGGCGATTGGAAATTCGACGAAACCTACTGGCCCGATCCCAAGGCCATGGTGGATGAGCTGCACGGAATGGGCATCAAGGTGATGGTCTCCATCTGGCCGAGCGTCGACCGCCGCAGCGAAAACTTTCATGAAATGATGGAGCGCGGCCTGCTCATCCGCACGGAGCGCGGCGCGGCCCAGACCTACGATTATCAGGGCGACTGCGTGCAGATCGACCCCTTCAACCCCGAAACCCGCGCTTATGTCTGGGAAAAGTGCAAGCGGCATTACCACGATTTCGGCATCGATTTCTTCTGGCTGGACAATTCCGAGCCGGACCTGACCAAGTACGATTTCGACAACCTGCGCTATTACGCGGGCCCGGCCTTGGAATGCAGCAACCTGTACCCGCAGTATTACAGCCGCGTGTTCTTTGATCCCATGGCTAAAAACGGCGAACAGCCCGTGAACCTGCTTCGCTCCGCCTGGGCGGGCAGCCAGAAATACGGCAACGTGGTCTGGAGCGGCGACGTGCCCTCCTCCTGGGAAGCGCTGCGCGACCAGTTGGCCGCGGGGCTGTCCATCGGCCTTGCCGGCATCCCCTGGTGGAATACGGACATCGGCGGCTTTATGGAAGGCAACGTGAACGACCCGGATTTCCGGCAGCTGCTGATCCGCTGGTACGAATGGGCGGTGTTCACGCCCGTGATGCGCCTGCACGGCGACCGCGAGCCCTTTACCATCCCGCCCCTGGACAACCGCGAGCGCGGCGGCGGATACCTGCATACCGGCCAGCCGACCGAAATGTGGGCCCTGGGCGAGGAAATCTTTGCGATCATGAAGCAGGGGTACGACCTGCGCGTGAAGCTCAAGCCGTATTTGAAGCGTTTGTATCAGGACGCGCACGAAAACGGCTCCCCGCTCCTGCGCGCCATGTTCTATGAGTTCCCGCAGGATCACGCCTGCTGGGATTTGACGGACCAGTACATGTTCGGCCCGGATTACCTGGTCGCCCCCATCCTGACCCCGGACACCTTTGAACGCGCCGTTTACCTGCCTGCCGGCCAGTGGGAGGATATCCACACCGGCGAGCAATACGCGGGCGGCCGTACCGTGCGCGTATCCGCCCCGCTGGAATATATCCCCGTGTTCCGCCGCAGGAACGCCTGACGCGAAATCGAATCAATGGAAAAAACGCTGGGGGAAACCGCCTGTCAGCCATCGAGGGCGGTTTCCCCCAGCATTCTTTTTGCGTTATACTTTTCTCGGGTTAAAAGATTATCAGATTTGGGATGTATTTTTCGTTCCGGCTAAGCTGAACGAAGGGAGGCGCAGCAGCGCTGCGTTGACCGGGGCAGCGCCGAGCGTTTGAAGCGACGCCGGAGCGGAAAAGACGTCCAAAGATGATGAGATTTTAGCCTGAGAAAAGGATTAAGCGTACGCTTTTGCTTTCAGCGCCTTGTAGACTTCCTTCTGCGCGGGCAGGCGTTCCCAGCGGCGGTAGCGATGGCCGTATTCCTCGAGCAGCTTTGCCGCGGCTTCCGGGGACAGAAAAGGGATCAGCGGCAGGACATGGCGCTCGATTGCGCGGAGCATCCATTCCGCGGCGAGGGGCCAGGGCTTGCCGTCGTCCGGCTTAAACAGGAAGCGGACGGTTTTTTCGGCGTCTGCAGGCGTCGGCCCGGTGGCGCAGATCGCGTCCACCGCCTTTTTCACGCGTTCGTCCAGCCGCGTATGGCAGGCGTCGTCCTTGAGGGAGCGCCCGAAGCCCAGCAGCCCTTCGGCCGGCCGCGCCTTCTTCTGATAGTTCTCCAGATCCAGGCGGTAATCCGCGAACGCCTGTTCCAAATCCGCAAACAATTCTTCCATCCCGCTTCATCCTCTACTTCATGCTGCTGTCGTCCTCGGGCGGCTTTTTTTCTTTTTCTTCCTGCAAAGCGCGCTTCCAGATCAGGAAGGCGTACACGAAGAGCGCGGCCCCGGACAGCACGAACAGCGCGATGAACGCGAATCGCGCGGGCGTCGACATGGAGGTATCCAGCTCATTCCGATCCCGGAACAGCTCATACGCCAAATACACCAGATATCCGCCCACGATCCCGAACATCAAGGACCGCGTTTTTCCGTTGTTCAATGCATTTCGCCTGCCTTTACGACGGATAAGCCCCGCGGCTGCCGGCAGCCGCGGGGACTTTTGGGAAAATACCGATCATTACTTTTCGCGTTTCTTGGACAGGATGTCGAACACCACGGCGGCCAGCAGCACCGCGCCCTTGACCACGCGCTGGTAGTTCTGGTCGAGCTTGATCAGGCTCATGCCCAGGTTGATCACGCCGATCAGCGTGGCGCCGATCACCATGCCCAGCACGGATCCCGCGCCGCCGCTGGCGCTGACGCCGCCCACCACGCAGGCGGAAATGGCGTCCATCTCATAGTTCTTGCCGGCGTTGGCGAAGGCGTTGCCGAAGCGCGCCATGTTCGCCATGGTGGCGATGCTGGTGAGCACGGCCATGTTCAGGTACGCCACAAACATGATCCGCCGCGTGTTGACGCCGGAGAGGCGAGCCGCCTCTATGTTGCTGCCCACCACGTAGAAGTGGCGGCCGATGGTGGTTTTGCTGGTGATAAAGCTGTAAATCAGCACGATGCCGGCCGCCCACAGCAGCGTCGTGGGGAGGCCGCCGCCATAAGCCAGCTTGTAGGTAAGCAGCAGGATGGCCGCGGCGCCGATGCCGCTCTTGGCGGCGGCAGCCTGGATGGAATCCGCCTCATAGCCCTTTGCCAGCCTGTTTTTCCTGGTCATGAACACGGTGAGCACCACGATGCCCGCCGCCAGCAGGCCGAAGAGGAAGCACGGCCAGTTGAACACACCCTCCGCGGTGGGGAATACGCGGCCGTAGAAGATGCTTTTGAAGGTATCAGGGAAATTGGTGAGGGATTTGGTGTCCGGGTTCGCCACGCTCAGGATCTCGGTGCCCAGGCCGCGGAAGGCCAGGAAGCCCGTCAGGGTGGCGATCCACGGCGGAATGTGCACATACGCGATCAGGAAGCCCAGCACGACGCCGTACCCGATGCCGATGAGCAGCATCAGCAGGATGGATACGCCCGTGCCCATGGCCATGGCCTGGGCGGACATGAACACGCCGCCGATCGCGCCAAGCAAACATACCACCGCGCCGCAGCTCAGGTCGATATTGCCGCCGGTGAGCATGCACATCAGCATGCCGGTGCCCAGGATGAACACGTAGGTGTTTTGGTTGATCAGTTCGCTGAAATTGGCCGAGCTAAAAATGTCGCCATGCGTCAGGAACAGAAACAGAACATACACAAGAACCAGGACAATCAGCATTGCATTCTTTTTCAAAATGGAAGCAACCGATGTATTTTTCATGTTTTTGTCCTCCTTCCTGCATTACCGCTTCTGACGTTTGGACAGTACGTCGAACAGCACAGCCACCAGAAGCACCAGGCCCTTGACGACCTTCTGATAGTTCTGGGGCGTGCTGATCAGGTTCATGCCCTTGTTGATGATGCCCATCAGCGTGGCGCCGATGATCATGCCGGATACCTTGCCGATGCCGCCGTAAGCCGACGCGCCGCCGATGAAGCAGGCGGCGATGGCGTCCATTTCGTATCCGTCGCCGGCGTTCGCCGGGTCGATGCCCTTGTTGTACCCGGCGGCCAGGATGCCCGCGAGACCGGCCAGCAAGCCGATGTTGGCGTAGGCGAACCAATACACGTTCCGGGTCTTGACGCCGGAAAGGGCCGTTGCCTTTTCGTTGCCGCCCACGGCGTACAGATGGCGGCCGATGGCGGTTTTATTGGTGACATAAGCGTAAATCCCCAGCACCAGCGACACCCATACCAGCGCCATGGGGAAGCCGCGGTAGAAGCTCATATCCAGGCACACCCACAGGATCAGCAGGGAAATCAGCACCGTGGAGGCCACCTGGGCCGGAATGGACTGGCTGATGTTCATTTTCTTCTGCACCAGGATCTTGCGGACCTTGAGCGCGACGAATATCAGCGCCACCACGATGCCGATGCACATACAGGTCACGTTGAAATTCTTTACGCCGTTGAAATTGGTGCCGGGCAGCAAGGCCACCCAGAACCCATCCTTGTTCAGCATCGCCGCTTCCACGTTGGGCAGCAGGTTTTTCATGAAATCCGGAATGTAGCTGGTCTTCGTGACGCCGAAGAACTGCAGGAAATCGGCAAAATCCGCGTTGCCGCGCTGGCCGCCCAGGATGGCGCTGGCGATGCCGCGGAAGGCGTACATGCCCGCCAGGGTGGCGATGAACGCCGGCACCCGGATCTTGGCGATCCAGAAGCCCTGGAAAACGCCGATGGCCAGGCCGGTGAGCAGCATCACCAGCACCGCCCACCACATATTGATCCCTGCGGACATCATGATGCAGCCGATGCCGCCGGTAAAACACACCACGGAACCGACGGACAAATCGATGTTGCCGCCGGTGAGGATGCACAGCAGCATGCCCGCAGCCAGCACGAACACGTACGCGTTCTCGCCGATCAGGTTGGTGATTTCCTTATTGGAAAGGATCTTCCAATCCGACATGATGCCAAAGGCGATCACCACCGCCACCAGGGCGATGATCATGGTGTACTTTTGAAGAAATTCCCGAACCTTCAATCGCTGCATCAGCTCGATGAACTTCTGCCAGGAGGTAAGCTGCCCTCCGGAATCTCCGCCGCCCCCGGCCGGCTGGGCCAGCATCTCTTTATTGCTCATTCTCACGCACCCCTTCCCGATCTGAGGATCGCCGTCATGATGCTTTCCTGCGTAGCTTCCGCCGCCTTCATTTCACCGATGATCTTCGCCTCGTTCATAATATAGATGCGGTCGCTCATGCCCAGCACCTCGGGCAGCTCGGAAGAAATCAGCACCACGCACTTGCCCGCCGCGGCCAGATCGTTGATAATGCAGTAAATTTCATATTTCGCGCCCACGTCGATGCCGCGGGTAGGCTCGTCCAGCAGCAGGATATCGGGCTCTGCGAACATCCACTTGGCAAGCAGCACCTTCTGCTGGTTGCCGCCGGACAAATTGCCCACCAGCTGCTCCACGGAAGGCGTTTTGATCTTCAGCTTGCCCCGATATTCCTCCGCCGCGGCGTATTCCTTGTCGCCGTCGATGACGGAATGGCTGGAGATGGCCTCCAGATTGGCCAGGGACGTATTCACCTTGATGGACTGGCTGAGCACCAGGCCGTTGCCCTTGCGGTCCTCGGTGACATAGGCGATCTTGTGCTTAATGGCGTCCGAAGCGCTTTTGCGCAGGTGAACGTGCTTCCCGTCCAGCTTCAGTTCGCCGGAAAAATTCACGCCGTAGCTGCGGCCGAAAATGCTCATGGCCAGCTCCGTGCGCCCGGCGCCCATCAGGCCGTATATGCCGACCACCTCGCCCTGGCGGACGTACATGGAAACGTCGTCCACAACTTTGCGCTCTGTATAAAGGGGATGGTGCACGGTCCAGTGATTGACCTCCAGCCGGACGTCCCCGATCTTGACGTTTTCGCGCTTGGGGAAGCGGTTGGTGATCTCGCGGCCCACCATGCCCCGGATGATCCTTTCTTCGCTCACGGGCTCCTTGCCGTGATTGTCAATGGTTTCGATGGTGGCGCCGTCGCGCACCACGGTGATCTTGTCCGCCACGTAGGATACTTCGTTCAGCTTGTGGGAAATGATGATCATGGTCATTCCCTGCTTCTTGAAGCTGAGCATCAGATCCAACAGCGCCCTCGAATCCTCTTCGTTCAGGGAAGAGGTCGGCTCGTCCAGGATCAGCAGCCGCGCCTTCTTGGCCAGCGCCTTGGCGATTTCTACCAGCTGCTGCTTGCCCGTTCCGATATTTTTGATCTGTACTTTGGAGCTTTCCTTGAGGCCCACCATTCTCAGGTATTTATCGGCCTCCGCGTAGGTCTTGTTCCAATTGATGGCCAGGCTGTGGCCGCATTCATTGCCCAGGTACATGTTTTCGCCGATGGTCATTTCCGGCACCAGCGCCAGTTCCTGATGAATGATAACGATGCCCAGCTTTTCCGAATCCTTGATATTGGAAAACCTGCACACCTTTCCGTCGTAGATGATATCGCCTTCGTATGTGCCGAAAGGATAGATGCCGCTCAGCACGTTCATCAGCGTGGATTTGCCCGCGCCGTTTTCGCCCACCAGCGCGTGGATCTCCCCCTCTTCTACCTGAAGGTTGACGTTGTCCAGGGCTTTTACGCCGGGAAAGGTTTTGGTAATGTTTTTCATTTCCAGCAAAATCTTTGCCATGGCTCTCCTTCAACTCCAATCCGATGGAATCCCAACCGTATTGTCAAGCCCCGTTTCAAGGCCGCGGCTTATCAACCTTAAATGATGCAGGCGGGACGGGCCCGCCTGCATCAATGAGTTCAGTTCGTCCGATTATTCCGCAACCACGGGATAGCCGGCGTCGTTCAGTACATAGTAACCGGAATCGATCAGCAGCGCCTGCCAGTTGTCCAGGTTGGCGAACACGGGCTCGCACAGGAAGGAGGGCACGGTGATCTTGCCGTTGTTGTAGGTCGTGGTGTCGTTCACGTCGACTTCTTCACCCTTGAAGATCTGGCCGACCATCTTGACGACCTGAGCCGCCAGGGTACGGGTATCCTTGAACACGGACATGGCCTGCTTGCCGTCGATCATCTTCGCCATGGTGGCAACGTCGCAGTCCTGGCCGGTGATGATGGGCCATTCGCCGTCGTAGTTGTCTTCCAGAGCATTGATGACGCCCAGAGCGGTGGAGTCGTTGGAGCACAGCCAGGCATCGATGTTGGAGCCGTCGTCATAGTTGGCCAGGATGGCATTGGCGCGGTTCTGGGCGGTCTCAGACTTCCAGCCGGGGGTGGCAACCTTGGCGAATTCGATTTCGCCGGACTTCACGATCAGCTTGCCAGCGTCCATGTAGGGCTGCAGCACGTCGATCGCGCCCTGATAGAAGTAGCCCGCGTTGTTGTCGCCGGGGTCGCCAGCGGTGATTTCCAGGTTGAAGGGGCCTTCCGCGTTGTCCAGATCCAGTTCCTTCTTGATGTATTCGCCCTGCACGGTGCCGACCATGTAGTTGTCGAAGGTGGCGTAGTAGGAAACAGCGTCGGATTCCATCAGCAGACGGTCATAAGCGATGACCGCAACGCCCTTTTCCTTGGCCAGATCCAGCGCGTTGCCCAGGGCGTCGCCGGTGATGGCGGCGATGATAACGACCTTGCAGCCGTTATTGATCATGTTGGTCACCTGGTTCAGCTGCTGCTGCTCGTCGTTGGCGGCATACTGCAGGTCAACTTCATAGCCAGCTTCAATGAACATGGCTTCCATGTAGGAGCCGTCCTGGTTCCAGCGCTGCAGGTCCTTGGTGGGCATCGAAATGCCGACCTTCTCGCCTTCAGCGGAAACCATCGCGCAGGCGCCCAGCACCAGGCACAGCGCCATCAGGATAGCGACGAACTTTTTCATAGGACACACATCTCCTTTTTTATTTCCGGCATTGAAAAACCGGACAAGATATGGTCATACTATACACCAGCAGGCCCATTTTGTAAAGTCCTTTTGACAAATATCGCCAAAAATGGTTGCTTTTTTTCGGTTTTTTATGCACGTAGGATGCCGTGCGCGCCGGGCCGGTCGGTCTTCGTTGCGTTTTTTCTGCCGGGGTGGTATAATCAGCGCAAGAAAGCCTGCCTCAACGGGAGGGATACGCGTGAACAGAAGCGATTGGAAGATGGAGTTTTCCAGCCGTCTGCGCCGGCGCGAGGATGAGCTCCGCTGGCTGTATCTGGAAGCGTTTTCGGACGATTACTGGGCGTATGAATATTTTATCGCCATGCTGTACCGCAGGTGGGATTCGCGGCCCGAGCGCTTCAAGCGTCTGGACCGGGCGCGCGAGGAAGCGCCGCGCTGGTATCTTTCGCCCGGCTTGATCGGCATGCGGCTCGGCCGCGGCGAAAACTGGGATGCGGATCATATCGCCCGCTGCGGCGTGACCTGCCTTTTCCTTCCGGACGGCGCGGGCGGCGTTCCCGCGCGCGGGGAAGAGGGCCTTTCCGTATGCCTGCCCTTCCGGCTGGAAAAAGCGTGCGGCGAAAACCCCACCGCCTTCAACGATCTGACGGACAGCCTGCTGCAGTGCGTCAATCAGGGGGCGGACGCGCTGTGCCTGGAAAACGTGCCTTCGCTTCCAAAGCCGCATCCCGTGCTGCGCATGCTGCGGCTGGCGTGCGAGACCGTATGCCCCTCCGCGCTGCTTATCGGCGGCGAAGGGGCGGACCCGTCCTGGTTCGGGACGGAGCAAAAGCCGGAATGCCACCTGCTTTTCGACGGAAAAATGGACGCCGTCCTTTGGCACACGGCCGCGACGCGCGATCTGCGTCTGCTTTCGCATGAACTGGAAAGGCGTTTCTCGCCGCACAGGGAGCGCGCTTTCCTTTATTCCCTGCGCGGGCAGGACGGCGTTCGGTGGGATCTGGATTACGGGTTCCTTTTTGGGCTCGGCCAGATGGAAACGCCGCACAGGCAGTACCTGAACGATTATCTGACCGGGAATTGGCCGGACAGCCCCGCCCGGGGCGAATGGAAGGACGGCCGCCTGCGCGGCTCCGTTTCATCCCTGTGCGGCCTTAAAGCAGCCCGGGAGACGGGCGATCCCGAAGCGGCGGAAAAGGCCGTGCGCCTGCACCTTCTGCTGCACGCCCTGCTGTATACGCTCGGAGGGGCGCCCGTTTTGCAAAGCGGCGATGAAAGCGCGCGGGATACGGGCGAAACATGGGCAGAACCGGACGCGGCGGGGCGGCGGGTCTATTCCGCGATCCAAAGGATGCACGCCGTGCGCGCCGAAAACCCCGCCTTTTCCGCCCGCGCCGACGCCTGGCTGTGGGATACGGAAAACGAAGCGGTGCTCGGCATCGGCCGGCGCACCGCGAACGAACAGCTCCTTGCGCTGTTCAATTTTTCCGATGAGACCCAGACCGCCTGGACGCTGGACCCCAACGATTATCAGAACCTGGTGACCGGCGAAAGGACGGACGGCGGCTCCGTGCTGCTGCCGCCGGGCGAATTCCGGTGGCTGCTGCGCCGCTGCTGAGGCCCCTTTATTCGCGCGCTTCCCGTGCTTCTTCCTCGGGCGGCCGCACCGCGACGGTGACGGTCTCCACCCGGCGGTCGTCCAGCTTGGTGACGGTGACGGTCAGGTTTTCGTAGTCGAACCGGTCGCCCTCCTCGGGGATGCGGCCCATTTCCTCCATGACCCAGCCGCCCAGGGACACGCAGTCCGAATCGATCGCGACGCTGAAATGCTCGCGGAAATCGTCCAGGGACACGGAGCAGTCCACCGTCCACACGCCGTTTTCCATCAGGCGGAAGGCTTCCTCGACCTCGTCGTGCTCATCCCAGATATCGCCGACGATTTCTTCCAATATATCTTCCATCGTCACGATGCCCAGCGTGCCGCCGTACGCGTCGATCACCACGGCCACGTGGGATTTATTGGCCTGCAGGATGCGCAGCAGGTTGCCGATCTTTTCGGTCTGGTACACGTAAACGGGGGTGGCCATGATATTGCGGATGCTGCCGCGGAAAAGGCCGGTGCCCTGGTAAAAATCCTTCAGGTGGATGACGCCCACGATCTTATCGATCGTATCCTCGTACACCAGCAGCCGCGAATACCGGGATTCGGTGAACACGCGGGCGATCTTTTCCTTGCTGTCGGTGATGCTGACGGCCTCCAGATCCACCCGGTGGGTCAGGATATCCTTGGCCTCCAGATCGCCGAATTCCACGGCGTTGCGAAGGAGCTCGCCCTCCTCCTGGTCCAATTCGCCTTCCTTTTCCGCTTCCTCCAGCAGCATCAGCAATTCTTCCTGCGAAATGCCGGCGCTTTTCCTGCCGCCAAACAGGCGGCTGACCATCCGCTTCCAGAGGGAAAATACATAATTGAGCGGGGCAAAGGCCCACATCGCCGCGCGAATGATGGGCGAAGCGAACATGGCGAACGCTTCCGGATAATCCTTGGCGATGCTCTTGGGCGTGATCTCGCTGAAGATCAGCACCACGATGGTGGTCACCACCGTGGAGACCGTGGGGCCGATGCCGCCCAGCAGGGATACGAAGAAGATCGTCGCGATGGCGGAGGCGGCGATGTTCACCACGTTGTTGCCGATCAGGATGGTGGAAATCAGCTTGTCATAATCGCCGCTGAGCGTAAGGGCCAGGCTCGCCCTGCTGTTTCCCTTTTCCGCCAGCACCTTGAGCCGGGTTTTGTTCAGGGAGGAAAAGGCCGTTTCCGTCGCGGAAAAAAACGCGGATAAAAGCACGCAGACCGCGATGGCGATCAAATTGGACGCCTGCTCAGAAATCATACGAGGTTCCTTTCTTGGGGATCATAATAGAAAAAGCACGCCCTGCCTTTCCGTGCGCGGCGGGCATGCGGAAAAATGATCGGATCGGGGGCCGCCGTCCATCGAAGGCGGGGCCTCCTTCCCTCGGGTCACACGCTGACATTATAGCGAAAAGCGCAGGTTTCGTCAAGGCGGCGCGCGGGGGATTGCTCAAAACGGGAAAGCATGATACAATGACTGGCAAAGCCAAAGGAGACCGAGGTGATACGGATGGATTACGCGCTTTTGAACGCGCAAATGGAAGCCATCGCGCAGGAGGAAGGCTGGTTCGCGGCGCTGATGGCGAACGCGTCCGCGCTGCTGTGGGAAACGCTGGACAGGATCAATTGGGCGGGGTTTTACATCGCGCGGGACGGAGGGCTGACCCTCGGGCCCTTCCAGGGAAAGACGGCCTGCATCCATATCGCCCGCGGCAAGGGCGTGTGCGGCACGGCGCTGAAGGAAAACCGCACCGTGCTGGTGCCGGACGTGCACGCGTTTCCCGGGCACATCGCCTGCGACAGCGTTTCCCGGTCGGAGATCGTGGTGCCGCTGCGGGACGAAAACGGGCGGGCCGTGGCGGTGCTGGATATCGACAGCCCGGAGCTCGCCCGCTTCGACGCGGAGGATCAAAAGGGGCTGGAGCAGTTTGCCCGGATTTTGGAAAAAGCGCTGAAAGGCCTGTGAACAGCGGAAAAGACGGTGGATCTTAACGCAGCTGATCGGCGGAGTAATAGCCGGTTTCGATCAGCAGTTCCTCATAGTTTTCAGCACTGCCGATCACGGGCGCGCACAGGAAGGAGGGCACGGTGATCTTTCCGTTGTTAACGGTCTCGGTGTCATTCACGTCGACTTCTTCGCCGCTGAAGATCTGGCCCGCCATCCTGAAGGCCTGGGCAACCAGGATACGGGTATCCTTGAACACGGACATGGCCTGCCTGCCTTCGATCATCTTCCTGACGTTGAGGAGGTCGCAGTCCTGGCCGGTGATGACGGGCCAAGCGCCGCGATAGCTTTCTTCCAGCGCGCTGATGACGCCCAGGGCGGTGGAGTCGTTGGAGCAGAGCCAGGCGTCGATGCCGGAGCCGTTGGCATAAAATGCGGACAGGATGGAGCTGGCGCGGTCCTGGGCAACCTGGGGCCTCCACGTGGGGGTAGCAACGTCGGAAAAATCGAGCTGGCCGGACTTGACGACGAGCTTGCCCGCTTGGATGTAGGGTTCCAGCACGTCCATCGCGCCGCGGTAAAAGGTTCTGGCGTTGTTGTCATTGGGGTCGCCGGCGGTGATTTCCATGCAGAAGGGGCCTTCCGCATGATCCAGGTCCAAAGCGTCTTTGATGTAGGCGCCCTGCACGGCGCCGACCAGGTAGTTGTCGAAGGTGACATAGTAAGAAACAGCGTCGGATTCCGTCAGCAGGCGGTCATAAGCGATGACCGCAACGCCCTTTTCCTTGGCCAGCTCCAGAGCGGGGCCCAGGGAGGAACCTTCAACGGCGGCGATGATAACGACCTTGCAGCCGTTGTTTATCATGTTGGCCACCTGGTTCAGCTGCTGCTGCACGTCGTTGTCGGCATACCGCAGGTCAACCGCGCAGCCGGCTTCGGTGAACATGGATTCCATATAGGAGCCGTCCAGATGCCAGCGCTGGAGGGACTTGGTGGGCAGGGATACGCCGACTTTCCTGCTTTCAAAGGAAGCGGCCGCGCCGCTGCTTCCATCTGCCTTCGCCGCTTCTTGCGCCTGGAGGGCGGAGCGGGCCTCTTTTTCCTCCGGGGCCCGGAGCGCTTCGCCCTTCGCCTGGCTCAGCGCGGCAGCGACGGCTTCCTTCACGGCGACGGAGGTTATGGTCGCGCCGGACATGCCGTCCACGGCGTCCGCGTCGGCCTGTCCCACGCAGGCTTCCGCCAGCAGGGGGAGGGCCGCGCCGCCCAGCCCGGGCGTTTCGTTATCGCCGGTGATTTCGATGGCGGTGATGGCGTTTTCATCGACCGTCAGCACCACCTTGATTTCGCCCCCAAAGCCCTGCGCGGCGGCTTCATAGGTGCCGGGAAGAAAAATGCCGGGAACTGCGGCTTCTTCGGCAGCCTGCGCATTGCGGGCCTTTTCTTCCTCCAGGGCCCGGAGCGCTTCCTCCAATTGCTGGCGCAGGGCCTCGTTTTCCGCGGCCAAAATGTCCTGCGCGCTGGCGACCTGCACCTGAAAGGCTGAGAAAGTCAAGCCGTCCACCAGATTTTCATTGATGTCGGCTGCCTGCTCCACAAGGATCTGGATCTCGTATACGCCGCCCGGGGCGTTCGGCCGTACGGTAAAGGATACCGGCACGAATTCCCCGACCGGGATGCCCAGGATATTGAGACTGATAATGGGCGCGTCGTTCTGCACATTGCTGGAGGGGATCAATTCAAATACGTCGTGGTCGTAACGCAGCTTCAGCGTCGCGCCGACCGCGCGATTCGGGTTCTCCGTTACGGTGAACACCAATTCAAACGTATCCCCGGGCTGATAGGAGGGGATCTCCTCGCCCAGCGCGAAGGAAGGAACGAGCAGCATCAGCGCAAGCAGCAGCGCGGCGCATTTTTTGTGGAACACGCAGGAAGCCTCCTTTCAGGGAAGGAAAAACGGATGTTTTCAGCGGTTCGCCGCAGTTTGTATTATAGAGACCTCATCAATTATGGCATACGCGCCCTGGGCTGTCAATAAGGAACTTTCCAGCTTTGACGCGGGGGATCAAAAGGGGCTGGAGCGGTTTGCCGGGATCTTGGAAAAAGCGATGAAAGGACTGTGAGCTGTGGAAAAGACGATTTATCTGGCGGGCGGCTGCTTCTGGGGCTGCCAAAAGTATTTTGATCTGATGGACGGCGTATTGGAAACCGAGGTCGGCTACGCCAACGGGCCGACCCCCAACCCGACCTACGAGGAGGTCAAGCGCCACGCGGGGCACGCGGAAACGGTCAGGATCCGATATGAATCGGACACGCTGCCGCTCAAAACCCTGCTTGAAAAGTATTTCCTGGTGATCGATCCCACGGCGGTGAACCGCCAGGGCGAGGACCACGGCATCCAGTACCGCACGGGGATCTATTGCCTCGATCCCGAGGACTTTCCCGTTGCCCGGCAGGCGCTCGACGCCCTCGCCGCGCAGTATGAAAAGCCTCTGGCCGTGGAGCTGGAGCCCTTGCGGAATTTTTACCCGGCGGAGGAATACCATCAGAAATACCTGGAAAAACACCCGGACGGCTATTGCCATATCCACTTTGACTGAAATGAACGCAGGAAGAACGCGCCGGAGCAAATTTTCCGGCGCGTTCTTCGTCTCCTGATCTCCACAATACTAATAAAATTGAATGATTTATAAACTAAATTAACCACTGGTGCGTAATATTTATAGATATTACGGCTTGTAATCTCCCTTTTAACAGGATCAGCGCCCTCTTACAGTTGCAGATCCATCTGCTCGAAGCGTTTGATGGAAACGCGGACGCTCAGGACCGTCGCGGCGGCGTAGAAAACGGCGCAGGCGGCGGTAAAAAGCAGCTTTTCCGTCTGGTGCTCCGGATCGGGGGTATCGAGGGTATCCCGGACGAAGGGCACGGCGTAGGTAAAGACGACCGAGAGGACGATGTAGAGGAACACCGCACAGGACGCGACGGCAAACGCCTTGCCCACCTGGTTCAGATCGCGGTACAGCCGCGGGAAGAACAGAAGGTGGAACAGGCCGTACACCAGGAACGCTTCGCCAAGCAGCGCCAGGTTCGCGTCCATGCCCGCGGCGTTTTGCTCATAGCCGATCTTGCTTTTGAGGAAGAGGAAGACCGCGAGCAGGAGCATCTGCGCCGTTTCGACGCAGCAGCTGAGCAGCACCCGCCCTTTCACCGCGTCCTTCCTGGCCACGGGCAGGGACAGGGTATAAGCGGCGTCGTGGTTCTCACGGGCGCTCAGGCAGATGAAGAAAATGCTGAGCGTCACATAGAAGCAGCTGACGGTGTAGGGGTAATTGGGCACCAGGATCAGGGCGCTCAGCAGCGGCATCAGGTATGCCGTCGGGTGCAAGCACAGGCGGAGTTCTTTTTTGAGCAGCTTCATCGTTCTTCCTCCTTTTCCAGGTGCACCATGATTTCCTCCAATTCCGGCCTGCGCACGGGCAGCGCGGCAGCCTGCGCGTCCTGGCGCCGGATGAGCACCGTGCGGCCCTTGCGCGTGCGGCGCTCGCCGAGGGAAAGCGCCTGCGCCTGCGCGGGAACGTCCCCTTCGCATTCCAGCAGCCGATACGCGTCGGTGAATTCGTCGATGGGCATATCCGCGGTGAGGCGGCCCTTCTGGATGAACAGGATCTGATCGGCGCACTTTTCCAGGTCAGAGGTGATATGCGTGGAAAAAAGGATGGTTTTGCCTTCATCGCGGAGCTTGAGGAAGATTTCCACCAGCTCCTCGCGGGATACGGGGTCCAGGCCGCTGGTCGGCTCGTCCAGGATCAGCAGCTCCGCCCGGTGGGACAGGGCCAGCGCCAGGGCGTACTTGATCTTCATGCCGTTGGAGAGCGCGGCGGGCGTCTTGCTTTCCTCCAGGCCGAAGCGCTTTAAGGCGTTCTGATACGCCGCACCGTCCCAGGCGGGATAGAAGGAACGGGTGACGGCGGTGATGGCTTTGAGGGGCTTGCGGGTGTAATAGGTCATGCCCGCGGAAACAAAGCCGATGCGCTGCTTGATCCGGTCGGCGTCCCGCTCCATATCCAGGCCCCAAAAGCGCACCTCGCCCGCGTCCTTTTTGACGTAGCCCAGGATGCTGTTGAGCGTGGTGGTTTTTCCCGCGCCGTTCCTGCCGATGAAGCCGGTGATCGCGCCGGGCCGCAGGGAAAAGGATACGCTTTGCAGCGTAAACGAGGGATAATTTTTCGTCAGGCCCTGTACATCCAGGGGGGAATCATTTGCCGCCATGCTGAATCGCCTCCGCCATTTCCAGAATAAATTTCGCGTCCACGAGGGCCAGGCCCCGCCCTTCGTCCCCCAGGACCATCAGTTGGTCCCCGGGAGAAATATGAAACACGCGCCGGGCCTGCACCGGGATCACGATCTGGCCCTTATCGCCCACCGTGACCAGGCCGAACATATGCTTGCCCTTGACCGGATTGAGCGCGCCGTCGTACAGCGGCTCGTTCACCAGCGTGTCCAGGCTCACGTCCAGCGCCTGGACCAGCCTGGAGGACATGTCCAGATCCGGCGTGCTTTCCCCCGCCTCCCATTTGGCGATGGTCTGGCGGGAAACGCCGATCTTTTCCGCCAGGCTTTCCTGGCTCAGGCTGCGTTTTTTCCGTAAATACTGAATGTTCTCACCAATCATACTTTTCTCACCGCCGATGGATATTATATCTCGAAAAATAGGGCCGTACAATCGATAAATGCATACATTTTTTGCGAACGATGTTAATTTTCATTGACAAAAAAACGTCCCCTTCCGCCGCGCGGGAGGGGAGCGGAGGGGCCGTTCAGCGGTCCTTTTCCCAAAGGACGGAAGGATCGATGTGCTTAAGGTCGGGCGAGCCGGTGCGGTACATCATGGCGAGCAGCTGGTTGGTCATGGCGGTGATCACATCGCAAACGCCCTGCGCGCCGTTTTCTTTGAGCGCGGGCATGAGCGCCCTGCCCACGGTGACGGCGTCCGCGCCCAAGGCAAGCGCCTTGAAGGCGTCGTACCCGCTTTCCATGCCGCCGTCCGCGATCAGGAGCAGGTCCTTGCCGACCGCCGCGCGGATCTTGGGCAGCAGGCGCACGGGCGGCACGGCGCAGCGCATCAGGCCGTTGTGGTGGCTGAGCACGATCCCGGCGCAGCCCAGCTCCAGGCAGCGCCGCGCGTCCTGAACGCTCAAAGCGCCTTTGATGAAAAAGGGCAGGCTGGTGGACCGGATGAAGGATTTCAAATCGTCCAGGCTGGGCAGCTTCATTTGCAGGCCGTTGATATTGTCCGCTTCCGGGCTGTCGGCGCGGATGGCGTGCTCCACGTCCATGCCCACGGCGAGGGCCCCGTGCTCCTGGGCAAAGCGGATGCGGCTGAACACCTCGCCGTGGTCCGCGTAGGGCTTGATGATCTTGATGACCTTCGCCCCGGTGGAGAGCACCTTCCCCATTTCGTCGTTGCCGCCCATGCCGATGGAAACAGGCGCGTTGGCCATGCGCGCGCCTTCCGCCATGCCGGATAGATCCAGATGGCTCAGCGCCGCGGTCATGATGGGGGTGTCAAAGGTGCAGCCCAGAAAATCAAAGCGGGCGGAGGGCCGGGACGCGCCGACGATCCGGCTTTCCACCAGCAGGGAGTCCAGGTATTCCCGCGCGATTCGGATGGAGTCCCCCGGAAGACTTGCCATGCTTCATTCCTCCTGATTCATAGTCGATGCTGTGTCTATTGTACCAGAAATCGGCAGGATGTCCAGCGGTTTTCCCCGGGAGGCCGGACGCGGCGCTGCGGGACGCGAAAACGATTCCTGGAGGAATGTGCGTGTACACCTATTGCCTGTTTTGCGATACGGTCAAATGCCAGGCTGTGGCCAGGGCCATGATGCAGAAGATCGACTGCCGCGCGTTTTCCCCCAAGCAGGTGCAGCACACCTGGTCCAAGGGAAAGATGGTCGATCTCGCGCACGATCTGCTGCCGGGCTATGTGTTTGTGTACCTGAAGGACGAGCCGCTGGACATTTCGCTGCTCCGCTCCATCCAGGGGGTCATCCGGTGCCTTTCCTCCCAGGACAGGCAGTACGAGCTGAGCGGTGCGGATGAACAGTTCGCCCTGATGCTGCTGCAAAAGGACGGCGTGATCGGAAAAACCCAGGTCTATGAGGAAGGCCAGCTGATCCGCATCTGCGAGGGCGCGTCTGAGGGCGTGGAAACCAGGATCCTTAAGGTCAACCGCCGCAACATGCGCATGCAGATCGAAATCCCCTTCGCGGGCCGCCCCGCGCGCACCTGGGTGGAATATGGAATAAAACGCATTATGCGCCGGCGTGTTCATGCGCAAGCAGCCACGCCTTTTTTTCGGCGCCGCCGGCATAGCCGGTCAATCCGCCGTCCGCGCCCAGCACCCGGTGGCAGGGGATGATGATAGAAACGGGATTGCGGCTGACCGCCCCGCCCACGGCCCGGGCGGACAGGCGGGCGAGCCCTCTTTGCGCGGCGAGCGCGCGGGCGATTTCGCCGTACGTCGCCGTATGCCCAAAGGGGACCGTAAGCAGGGCCTGCCAGACCGCCTGCTGGAAGGCGGTTCCCCGCGGACGCAGGGGCGGGACATGATCCGGCGCACTTCCGCCGAAATATAGGTCCAGCCAGCGTTCGGCCAGGCCGAATACGGGCAGGGCTTTTTCGATGGACGTTTCATCCAGCCCGGCGGCAAAATACTTTTGCCCGTCGAACCAAAGCCCGATCAGGCTTTCCCCGTCGCTCGCGAGCGTGATGCCGCCCAGCGGGGATTCGTAACGGTGTGTGTAGTCCACGCGCGCGCCTCCTTTCGCAATACAGTATACCACGGCCCAATATGCGAAAACCGGGCTTTGAGCACAAAAAATAATGTAGAAAAATGACGAAGAATATGCTATAATGAACTGTCAACGCATTCCTTTCCGGTCTGTTCGGAACGAGTGCATATCCCATATAAACAGACGCAAGAAGGTTTTTTTCGTTTTGCCGCAGCGCGACGGGGCGCCGTATCGCCGGGGAAAGCGAACAGGGGGGAGCGCATACGCAATGGAAAAGATCGATAAAAAGATCGGGGGCATTTCCGCCAATTCACTGGTCATGCCCATCGTGATCGTTTTGATCATCCTGCATATCCTGATTATCGGGCTTATCGTGGCCATCAGTTCCTCCAGCAGCAGCCTGTCCACCATCATGCGGAATTCGGGCGCGTACACCCAGGACGCCACCTCGCTGCTGGCGGGCTCCAGCCTGCTTTCGGAAACCGCAAGCACCTATATCCTGATGCCCGTCAACGAGAACGGGGAAGTGAACGTGGGCCCGCTGAGCACCTACGCCCAGGAGCTTGGCTCGGACAGAAGGGGCAGCCAGGTGCTCGCCCGGTTCGAGACCTACGATGTGGATGAAAGCGCGGTCGCGCTGCTTTCCTCTGCCGCGGACAGCGCCAATTATATGCTGGAAGCGCAGATTCACGCCATTTCCCTTGTGCGCACCGTCTATCCCCTGCCCCGGGTGACGCCGCTGACCAGCATCCCCACCGTGGAATTGACCGAAGAAGAAAAGGCCATGACGCCGGAGGAGAAGATCGCCCTGGCAAGAACGCTGGTGCAGGGCTCCGTTTACGGGCTCAACAAGCAGGCCGTGTCCCAGAACGTGAACGGGTGCGTGGAAATCATCCAGCAGAATTCCGCCGTCCGTTCCGCCCAGACCGCCCGGCAAGTCACCATCCTTCGTTCCGTGCTGTGGGGGACCACGCTTTCGATCATCCTGATCCTGATCTTCACCTTCTCTGCGCTCTACACCCAGATTTTGCTGCCCCTGGGCCGGTTCGTCAAATTGATCCCGGAGGATAAAAAGCTCAGCGAGGACAAGGGCTTCCGCGAGGTGCGGCTGGTCGCCTCCGCGTACAACGGCGTGCTGGAGCGGCGCAACGCGCTGGATGAGATCCTCCGTTCCGCCGCGGAAACCGACGCGCTCACCAGCCTGCCCAACCGCTACCGCTTTGAGCAGTATCTGCTCGAGGCGGAGGACAGCGGCTATTCCGTGGCCGCGTTCCTCTTTGACGTCAACTACCTCAAACGCACCAACGATACCGAGGGCCACCTGGCCGGGGACAAGCTGATCCGCATGGCGGCGGAGTGCATTTCCTCCTGCTTCGGCGAAAACTGCTTCCGCATCGGCGGGGATGAATTCGCCGCCATCGTGAAAAACTGCACCCCGGACAGCATCCTCAAAACGGTGGACCAATTCGAGAAAATCGAAAAAGACGAAAACGTGAGCATTTCCTTGGGCTACGCCTACACCGAGGAAATCGGGAACACCTCCTTCAAGCGCCTCCTGGATGAAGCGGACAAGAACATGTACGCCCAGAAGAAAAATACCCACAGCCAGCGGGAGTGATTGGAAAGGCGCAAAAAGGCAGGAAGCTTTTATATTTCAATAAAAGCAGACTAAGTGCAAAGGCCGTATGTCCTATTCGCTTTTGTCGGAAGAGGGTCTGGGGGAAACCCCTCTTTGAGCTTCAAAGAGCGGTTTCCCCCAGAAAAATTCTGTGTCAATTTCATTACTCCATGCCCAGGTAATCGTATCCCGCGTCCGTGACCGCTGCGCGGACCTCGTTTTCGGCAACGGGGCCGTCCAGCGCGATCACCGCCGTGCCCAGCTCATGGCTGGCCAGGGCGCTGTGCACGCCGGGAAGCGCTTCCAGGGCTTTTTTGATGTGGGCTTCGCAGTGCGCGCACATCATGCCTTCGATTTTCACGGTGCGCTTTTCCCGCTCCGCGGGCCTGAGCTTTTGCTGGATCTGCCGAACGCGGGCGCGGAACGAAGCTTCATCGACGGGCGACGCGGCCCTGTCGCGCTTTCCGTCCCGCAGACGGAAGAGGTTCAGCCTGAGCGCGTTGCTGACCACGCAAAAGCTCGACAGGCTCATCGCCGCTGCGCCGAACATGGGGTTCAGCTGCCAGCCGAAGAGGCTGATGAACGCGCCCGCGGCCAGGGGGATGCCGAGCAAATTGTAGAAGAACGCCCAGAACAGGTTTTGATGGATATTGCGCAGGGTCGCGCGGCTCAGGCGCACCGCGGCGGCCACGTCGGACAGCCTGCTGTGCATCAGCACCACGTCCGCCGCGTCGATGGCGACGTCCGTGCCCGCGCCG
>JAFXZO010000087.1 GCA_017541205.1 Clostridia bacterium
TGAAGACCGAGCTGACCACCGTGGAAGGCATGCAGTTCGACCGCGGCTACGCTTCCGCCTACATGGTCACCGATACCGACAAGATGGTGGCCGAGCTGGATAACCCCTATATCCTGATCACCGATAAGAAGATCAGCAACATCCAGGAGATCCTGCCGGTCCTTGAACAGGTGGTGCAGCAGGGCAAGAAGCTGCTCATCATCGCCGAGGACGTGGAGGGCGAAGCCCTGGCGACCCTGGTCGTGAACAAGCTGCGCGGCACCTTCACCTGCGTCGCCGTCAAGGCCCCCGGCTTTGGCGACCGCCGCAAGGAAATGCTCCGCGATATCGCCATCCTGACCGGCGGCCAGGTCATCAGCGAAGAGCTGGGCCTCGACCTCAAGGAAGCCACCGTCGATATGCTCGGCCAGGCGCATCAGGTGAAGGTGGATAAGGAAAATACCACCATCATCGACGGCGCGGGCGATAAGGAAGAGATCCAGAACCGCGTGAACCAGATCAAGGCCCAGATCGCCGAAACCACCAGCGATTACGACCGCGAAAAGCTCCAGGAGCGCCTGGCCAAGCTGGCCGGCGGCGTGGCCGTGATCCAGGTCGGCGCTGCGACCGAGATCGAAATGAAAGAGCGCAAAATGCGCATCGAAGACGCCCTGGCCGCGACCCGCGCCGCTGTGGAAGAGGGCATTGTGCCCGGCGGCGGCATCGCGCTGCTCAACGCCGTCTCCAAGGTGCAGGGCCTGGTCTCCAAGAACGCGGGCGACGCCAAGACCGGCGTGCAGATCGTGCTTCGCGCCATGGAGGAGCCCGTCCGCCAGATCGCGCTCAACGCCGGCATCGACGGCGCCGTGATCATCGAGAATATCCGCCGCAGCCGCAAGACCGGCTATGGCTATGACGCCATGAAGGGTGAGTACGTGGATATGATCGAACGCGGCATCATCGACCCCACCAAGGTGACCCGTTCCGCCCTGCAGAACGCCGCCTCCGTGGCCGCGATGGTGCTCACCACCGAATCCCTCGTGACCGATATCCCCGCGCCCGAACCCGCCGCGCCTGCCGCGAACCCCGGCATGGGCGGAATGTACTGATGAGAACATTGCTGGGGGAAACCGCTCTTTGAAGCTCAAAGACCGGTTTCCCCCAGTCCCCCTTCCGAGAAAAGCGAATGGGATACGAAAGCATTCGCATCCTGTCCGCTTCTCGTTCGATCGTAGCATGATAAAGAATACGGCAAGCCGCGCTTTGGTGAAAACCGGAGCGCGGCTTTTTGCATGGAAAAAACCTTATTGAAAATCGATCGAAAGGAGCTCCGACAGGGAGGAAACGGACCAGTCCGGCGTGGCGGCGGGGGATCTGGGCGTTTGCAGGGCGCCGAACCCCTGCCGGACCCAAACGGTTTTCATGCCCAGGGCCTTGGCGGGAAAAACATCGTTGTCCAGCCGATCCCCGATCATAACGGCC
Source organism: Clostridia bacterium (assembly GCA_017541205.1). Taxonomy (GTDB): domain Bacteria; phylum Bacillota; class Clostridia; order Christensenellales; family Aristaeellaceae; genus RUG563. Next base: position 1,462 of record JAFXZO010000087.1, read on the forward strand.
TCCCCCGGCCGCACGTTCGCCCGGTCCAAAGCCAGATAGAATATGGCGGGATCGGGCTTTTTCAGCCCCACGTCGAACGAAGAAACGACCACCTGAAAAAAGTCCCTAATGCCAAAGGCGGCAAGCCTGTCTTTAAGCCCGGGCCCCTGGTTGGCGATCAGGCCCAGGGGATAACGCGCCCGCAGGCCCCTGAGCGTTTCCTTTGCCTGAGGATACAGCCTTTCCAGCGCCGGATCGTAGGGGGCCATCTCCCGGATGCCCAGCTCATCCAGCGCGCCGCGGTAGATCCTGCGGTATTCCCGGCTGGCGCGCTCTACGGCGCGCTTTAGGTCTTCTTCCGTGACGCCTTTTGCCTTGGCCTCCTCCATTTGCGCCTGAACGCGGAAGCGGGCCTGCCAGGACAGGGTTTCGTCGGCCAGGGTGCCGCCCATATCGATAAACAGAAATCGGATCATAAGCCCTCTCCTTCCGGCGGCGGAAATGTGAAGCGGATGTTTTCCCGAAGCGCGCTTTCCCGGAACAGGCGGGCCGCGGCGTCGGTATATTCCTGCACGGCGGTGGATCTGCGCAGCGCCCGGAGCAGGGGCGGCGGGCAGGAAAGCGCCTGGACCAGATAGTGCATCACCCCGTGCATCCGCCCCACCACCGCGTGCTCCGGCCAATGCTTCAGGTATTCGTAATACAATCGGTCATGGAAGGCCGAAAGGTCTTGCAGCGTCAGGGGCGGGCCGCCCATTAGCTCGCGTCCGAGGGCGGGATTCACCGCCAGGCCCCTTCCGAGCGCCAGCCCGTAAGGTTCCGGAAAAGCCGAAAGAAAGCCGTCATAATCGGCCTTGGAAAACACATCGCCGTTATACACGACGGGAAACGGCGCTTTCGCCGCCGCCTCGGCGTACAGCGCCCGATGCGGGCTGCCCCGGTAGTTTTCCCGGCAGGTGCGCGGATGCAGGATCCATTCCGGCGCCGGATAGCGGACGAAGAGATCAAGCAGGGCCGCAAATTCATCCACGGATTCATATCCCGCGCGGGTTTTGAGGGAGATGGGCAGCGCGGAATGCGCAAACACCCGGTCGAGAAAGCGGGCCAGGGCATGCAGGTCCTTCAGCATGCCCGCGCCTTTTCCCTTGGCCGTGACCGTGCCGGAGGGGCAGCCCAGGTTCAGGTTCACTTCCGCATAGCCCGCGTCCCGCAGCGCGCGCGCCATGTCCAGAAAATAATCGGCGTTATTCGCCAATATCTGCGGTACGGCGGGCACCCCGGCGTTTTCGGCGGGCGAAATATCGGCCAGCTGGCGGCTGGTAAAGGACAGGGCGCGCGAAGGGCTGACGAAGGGCATGAAATATTTCGTGAGCCCCGGGAACATTTCGCGGTGGACGCGGCGGTAGATCGCGTCGGTCAGCCCCTCCAGGGGGGCGTAATACAGGATCACGGCTTCGCTCCTTCTCAGTATTTCATCACGGCTTTGATTGCCCTGACCCCGATCTTGTACGCGGGGCCCTCCAGCACGCGCTGGGCCTCCTTCAGCTTTTCGCGGATGGGGATGTGCTGCGGGCAATGGGCTTCGCAGTGGCCGCACTGCACGCACATGGACGCGCCGGTGGCGTTTCTGCGCAGCGCCGTGTTCATGAAGTATTCCCGGAGCCCGGCGATCCTGCCTTCCGAATACACCCGGTTATAGGCCGCGAACGTGCCGGGGATATCCACCTGATGCGGGCAGGGCATGCAGTAGCGGCAGCCCGTGCAGCCGACCTTCATGCGCGCGTTGATGGCGGCGATGGCCTTTTCGTACACGGCAAAATCCTTTTCCGTCAGGTCTCCGGGCTGAATGCCGTCCGCCGCGCGCAGGTTTTCCCGGAGCATTTCCAGCGAATTCATGCCGGACAGCACGCAGGTGACCTCCTTCTGGTTCCACAGCCAGCGGAACGCCCATTCCGCGGGAGAGCGGGCGGGAAGCGCTTCGCGGAACGCCTGCGCGGCTTCCCGGGGCAGGTGATGGACCAGCTTGCCGCCGCGCAGCGGCTCCATGATAACGACGGGCAGGCCCTTTTCCGCAGCCCTCATTAGCCCGGTCTTCCCGGCCTGCGAATTTTCATCCAGATAATTGTACTGGATCTGGCAAAAATCCCAGTCATACGCGTCGAGCAGCCGGCAGAACATGTCCGAGTTGCCGTGGTAGGAAAAGCCTGCCTGCCGGATCGCCCCGGCCGCCTGCTTCTGCCGGAGCCATTCCTCGATGCCCAGCTCCCGCAGGCGCTGCCAGGTTTTGATATCGGTGAGCATGTGCATCAGATAATAATCGACATGGTCGGTCCTGAGCCGCCGCAATTCCTCCTGGAAATACTTTTCCATGTCGTCCGGCTTTTTGAGCAGGTAATGGGGCAGCTTGGTGGCGATGTTCACCTTGTCCCGCACGCGGTTGCGGGAAAAGATTTCTCCGACGGCGGCTTCGCTGCCGGAGTAGGTATAGGCGGTGTCGAAATAATTGACGCCCCCTTCGATGGCAGCCAACAGCTCTTTTTCTGCTTTGTTCAGATCGATGCGGCCCGCGCGGGCGGTAAACCGCATGCACCCATAGCCCAAAATCGAAATGGGATTCCCGTATTTATCGCGCCGATACTGCATTTGCCCGCCTCCCCTTATGCTATGATGCAGCATTATACCAGAATCCGTCCCAAATGAAAAGCGATTGTTTCCCTGTACAATTTTCGCGAATTATAGTATAATCGCGACGAGAACCCAAGGGAGGAATACTGCACATGAAAACCGAGGAATTTCTGAAAACCGCGGTGGCGACGCCGGGCGTAACGGGCAATGAGGGCGCGGTCGCGCAGTTCATTGCCGAGGCGTTCCGTCCGTATGTGGACGAGGTGTCCATATCGCCCCTGCAATGCGTGATCGCGCACAAGAAGGGCAAAGGCCCCAAGGTGATCATCTGCGCGCATCTGGATGAGATCGGCATGATGGTGAGCAAGATCGAAGAGGACGGCAGCCTGCGCCTGGAGCGCGTGGGCGGCGTGGACCCGCGCGTGCTGCCCGGCATGCGGGTGCGGGTGTACGCAAAGGACGAAACGCTGCTCGGCGTGGTGGGCGCGACGCCCCCGCACCTGCTCAAAGAGGCGGACCGCAAAAACAACTACACCTTTGAAACGCTGTTTGTGGACCTCGGCATGAGCGCGGACCGGGTGCGCGCGAAGGTGCGCGTCGGCGATACGGTGTGCTTTGAAGCCCGGTACGCGGAGCTCAAAAACAACCGCGTCGCCACCAAGACGGTGGATGACCGCGGCTGCGTCGCCATCATGCTGGAGGCGGTCAAACGCATGCAGGATATGCGCCACGAGGCCGATCTTTATTTTGTCGCCACCTGCCAGGAGGAAATCGGCTGCTACGGCGCGATGGTCAGTTCCTTCGCGCTGGACCCGGACTTTGCCGTGGCCTTCGACGTTTGCCACGCGGACACGCCCGGCGCGCCGCAGGGCAGCACGCAGAAGATCACGTCCCTGGTGTCCAGCAAGGGGCCGTTCCTGAACCGCTGTCTGGAAGAAAAGATGGAAGCGGTTGCCAAGGAAAACGGGGTGGAGCTCCAGATCGCCGTGGACCAGCGCCGCACCGGCACCGACGCGGACACCATCACCGTTACGCGGGCAGGCATCCCCACGGTGCTTTTGTCCCTGCCCATCAAATACATGCATACCAACGTGGAGCTCTTCGACATGCACGCGCTCAAGGAGGGCGGCCGCCTGCTGGCCCATTACCTGGCCCAGGTTCAGGAAAGCTGGGAGGATGAATTATGGATCTGAAAACCTTATGCGATTTGAACGGCGCCTCCGGCGACGAGCGGGCCGTGCGCCGCGCCCTGATCGACGCGGCTAAGCCCCTTTGCGATTCCGTCAGGATCGACAAAATGGGCAATGTGATCGCCTTTAAAAAAGGGAAAACGGGCGGCCGCCATCTCCTTTTCAGCGCGCATATGGACGAGATCGGCTTCATCGTGACCGGCGCGACGGAGGACGGGCTTTTGCAGTTCCGCCCCATCGGCGGGGTCGACCCGCGGGTGGCGGTGAGCAAGTATGTGCTGGTGGGCGAAAAGCAGCTTAAGGGCGTGATCGGCGCGCTGGCGATCCATCTGCAATCGGCGGAGGACCGCAAAAAGGTGCTGGGTTTCGACAGCCTCTACATCGATATCGGCGCGGCGAGCAAGGATGAGGCACTTGCCGACTGCCCGCTTGGCAGCTACGTCTATTACGACAGCGTGTTTGAGCCCTTCGGCGACGGCTGCGCGGTGGGCAAAGCGCTGGACGACCGCGTGGGCTGCTATAACCTGCTGCGCATCCTAAAAGGAACGTACGGCGCGGACGTGACCTGCGCGTTCGTGGTGCAGGAAGAGGTCGGGACCCGGGGCGCGATGGGCGCGGGCTTTGCCGCCCAGGCGGACACCGCGATCGTGCTGGAGGGCACCACCGCGGGCGATATGGGCGATGTGAAAAAGACCAGCCGCGTGTGCGAGCCGGGCCTTGGCGTGGCCGTATCGTTCATGGACAATTCCTCCATCGCCGACAGGGCGCTGTATAAGGAGCTATTGGCGCTCGCGCGGGAAAAGCAAATCCCCTGCCAGGTCAAGCGCGCGGCGACCGGCGGCAACGACGCGGGGGCCTACCAGCGCAGCAAGGGCGGCGTGCGCACCTGCGTTTTGAGCGTGCCCTGCCGCTATATCCACGGGCCCAGCTCGGTGATCCGGCTCAGCGATGTGGAAGCGCAGTATTTCCTGGCGAAAGCTTACGCCGAAGAGGCGAAATAACACAGAAAAACGAGGAAGGATGATCGAATATGATGCTGGATACCTTGAAAGCCCTGCTTGCCGTATACGGGCCCACCGGCCAGGAAAGCAGCGTGGCGGAATGCATAAAGGGCCTGCTTGCCGGCCATGCGGACAGCATGCGCACGGATGTGATGGGCAATCTGATCGTGGAAAAAAAGGGCCGTCCGGGCGGAAAAACGCTGATGTTCTCCGCGCACATGGACCATATCGGCCTGATCGTTACGGATATTGAGGACGAGGGCTTCCTTCGGGTGACGAAGGTCGGCGGCGTGAGCGTGGACAGCATGCGCTGCCGCCACGTGGTATTTGGCAGCGGCGTGCACGGCGTGGCCGCTTGCCAGCCGGCCAAGGGCGAAACAGCGGGGCTCCAGCACCTGTTTGTGGACATCGGCGCACAGAACAGGGCCGAAGCCGAAACCATGGTGCAGCTTGGCGACGCGTGCGTGTTCGCGCCCGATCTGATCCCCCTGGGGCAGCACCGCTTCGCCTCCCCCGCCATGGACGACCGGTGCGCCTGCGCCCTGCTCGCCCAGCTGCTGATCGAAACCGAAAATCCCCAAAACACCATCGTGGGCGTGTTTTCCGTACAGGAGGAAGTGGGCCTGCGCGGCGCGGCGACCGCGGCGTACCAGGTGGCCCCGGATTGGGGCGTCGCGCTGGACGTGACGGCCTGGGGCGATACGCCGGAAGTGAAGCTGCCCGCGGTGAAGCTGGGCGAAGGCGCGGCGATCAAGTATCTGGACAACTCCATGGTGGCCACGCCCTGCGTGCGCGACGCGCTGGCCGCCGCGGCGGAAAAAGCGGGCGTTCCCTGGCAGCGCGAGGTACTGCCCTTCGGCGGCACCGACGGCGGGGCCATCCAGCACAGCCGGGGCGGCGTTCCCACGGGCGCCGTATCCATTCCCTGCCGCTATGTCCATTCCGCCTGCGAAACCATTGATATGCGGGATATGGACAGCGCGCTCGCGATCCTGAAAACCTTCGTGAACGAAGCGTTATGACCTGTGAAGCGGAAAAGCAGGCGCTGAGGAAGGCCGTCAGGGAAAAAGCGCGCCTGCTCTCTTCCGCCTGCCGGGACGCGGCCAGCCGTTCGATCGAGCGGCAGGTGTTTTCCCTGGACGCTTACCGGCGGGCGAAGGTCTTGTTTGTGTACGTCAGCATGCCCGGAGAGCCGGATACGCGGGGCGTGATCGAAGCGGCGCTCCGGGCGGGCAAAAGGGTCCTGGCGCCAAGGTGCCAAAAAAAGCCGCGCATGGACGCGGTGGAGATCCATGGCCTTCATGCCTTGACGCCCGGCGCGCTGGGCATTCCCGAGCCCGATCAAAGCGCCCCCGCAGCGCGGCCGGAAGAAATCGATCTGGCGATCGTCCCCTGCGTTTCCGCTTCCCGCAGGGGCGGGCGGCTGGGCCACGGCGGCGGGTATTACGACGCGTTTTTATCGGGCCTGCGCTGCAAAAAAATCTGCCTGTGCTTTTCAGCCCTGCTGCGCGAGGACATCCCCATGGCGGAGAGCGACGTATGGATGGACCAAGTGATTACGGAGGAGGAGGGCGCGCGTGAATAAGATCGGCACCGGACAAATCCAGACCGCGCGGCTGCTCCTTCGGCCTTATACGGAAATGGACGCAGACGCCATCTACTACGGCTGGGCGTCCGATCCGCTCGTGACGCGGTTTTTGACCTGGCCGACGCACAAAAACGCGGACGTGACGAAGGCCGTGCTTTCCGATTGGCTTTCCCGCTACGAAAACGGCGATTATTTCAATTGGGCCATTGCGCGCAAGGATACCGGAGAAGTGATCGGCAACATCGCGGTGGTGAACCTGGAGGAAGCGGCGCAGGCCGCGGAGGTCGGCTACTGCCTGGGCCGCGCGTACTGGGGCCAGGGCGTCATGACCGAGGCGCTGCGGGCCGTGATCGATTATTTATTCGACGAAGCGGGCCTCAACCGCGTCGCGGCGTACCACGACGTAAACAACCCGGCGTCCGGCCGCGTGATGGAAAAGGCGGGGATGCGGCGGGAAGGCGTTTTCCGGCAGGCCAAGAAAAACAACCGGGGCCTGTGCGACGTGGCCTGGTACGCCATCCTCAAAAGCGACCGGGGATAACGCGCCTGTTTTCGTGCAGATTATTCTTGGTCCTGCCGGACGACGCCATCGCAGCCGTTCAGGCGGGCCAGGCGTCCGATGGTTTTTTCGAGGGCGGAAAGCAGGCGCTTGCCCGTTTTGACGTTTTCCTCAAACCACACGTTTTTCACGATCAGGCTGCCCGCCTTCCGGTCCGCCGCCGCCTCGATCCGCCCGATCAGCGCCTGCCCGTACAGGATCGGCAGCGCGTAATAGCCGTATTTGCGCTTGGCGGGCGGGGTGTAGATTTCCCAGGAATAGCGGAAGCCCCAGAGCGCTTCGATCAGCCGGCGGTCCCACAGCATGGGATCGAGCGGCGCGAGGAACTCCATCCGGGGCGAAACGTCGGCCCGGCCGGACAGCACCGCGTCAAGGAGCGGCTGATCCTGAGAAAGCAGATACAGCGGCGCGCCGATCCCTTCCACCTGCACAGGCAGGGCTTTTTTCTTTTCCGAAAGCCTGCCAAACGCCTTCTCCCGCTCCCGCGTATCCATCCGGATGCCCAGGTACGCGTCCGAGCGCTTGTTCCACAGCAGCCCGATCGCCCCGATCCTGCGCAGGATGCGCCATTCCAAAAACGCGTCCTCGTCCGGACACGGGTCTTTTGCGGTCAGCAGCGCCGGCTCCAGGTATTTTTCCGCCAGGTCATAATACTTGCGGGAGCCGGATTTGTGGTGGATCAGGAGCGTCCCGTCCGTATACAATTGCTCCAGCGCCGAGCGCGAAGCCTGGGATTCGTTTTGCCAGTGCCCGCTCCAGTGCATGGAGGAATGCCAGAAGATCTTCCCCTCCAGGGGCAGGGTTTCGCTGCTCACCGGGCCGTGCGCCCTGATGTAGCGCAGGGCCTGCTCCTCCAATTCGGGGATGCCGGGAAAGCCTGCCCCGTGGGCCTTGCTCGCTTCCCGATAGCGGGAAAAATACGGCCAGTCCTCCCGCGGCCAGATGGACAGCTCCTTATCCGAATAGTCGATCAGCCGGCGATCCAGGTAAAGCAGGTCATACAGCGTTTTTTTGCGAAAGCCCTTCACGCGGGATTGCAGCGTCAATTCCGCGTTTTTGCCGCACACGTCCACGGGATCATACTGGATGCACCCCGCCTGGCGCACGTACTGATACGCGCCGTCCTTGCCCGAAAAGCGGTGCCTGCCGATCAGCCCCTGCTTGGACAGGATGAAGCGCTTGGCGTCGTCTTTTGTGATCGTGAGCATGGGAAAAACCCTTTCCTTTTCATAGCGTCCTTATCCGTAGATCCGGACGGCTTCGCGGTACAGGTCGGTGATGGCCCGGAGCACCTGCGGATGCGGGAAATCCTTGTGGTAAAGGATATTCGTCTGCCGCACCATGCTCAGGTTTTCGATGGGCAGGGCGGTCAGCTTGCCTTTTCGCAGTTCATCCATGCATGCGCTTCGGGGCAGGATGGAAATGCCCATGTTTTTGCGGATCAGATCTTTGATGGTGGCCACATTGTCCACCTCCAGCGCCACGTCGAAATCGTTGATCGTGTAGCCGATGCTTTCCAGCTGCGCAACGAACAGGTTCTGCGTGCCGGAGCCGGGCAGGCGCAGGATCATTTTTTCCTTGCGGATGTCGCTCAGCGTCACCATGCTTTTCTTCGCCAGCGGGCTGTCGTTGCACACCACGCAGGCCAGATAGTCCGTGTCCAAAAGCACCGCGTTCAGGCTGCCCTCGGCGGGCTTGCCCTCCACGATGGCCAGGTCCAGCTCATAGCGGTCCAAAAGATCATAAAGATTATTTATGGTATCTGTTATGATCGTTAATCGAATGCCGGGGGCGGAGGTGCTGTACTGGGCGAGCACCTCGGCGATCATGCTGCTCTCTGCGGTATGGGTGATGCCGACGCGGATGGAGGCCATCTGGCGCTCGGCATCCGAAAGGGCGCGCAGCATTTTTACATACATGCCCTTGATGCGCCGGGCATACAATACCGTGATTTCCCCTTCTCTGGTAAGCTTTATTTCGCCCCGCGTGCGGTGAAACAGCCGTACGCCGAGCTCCTGCTCCAGCGTATGCACGTGATGGCTGATGGCCGGCTGGGTCAAAGAAAGAGCCTCGGCGGCCTTGGTAAAACTGTTCTTTTCGCAGATCATCAGCAGGCTTTCCATCCGCGCGTCCAGCATAGCGATCCCTTCCATCAAGAAAATTTATGCAATCGAATAAAATTATCATTTTACTTTATGGCAAAAAAAGTATATCATAAGCAGTGGAAAAAAGCAAGGAAATCACCATACGGCGGTACGAAACGCGCTTTGTTTGCTTTTCTTCAGCCTGAAGGACGATGGATCGGAGCGTTTTGCGGGCTTTCTTTGATTTTATGCGGGAGGCGGGCGTATGCATTGGATGGATCGGATCGAAACGGAAGGGGCGGTATTGCTGTCCCTGGGGCTGATTTTGATGCTGGGCTTTGCCTCGACCCGCGTCACCAAAAAACTGGGCCTGCCCAACGTGAGCGGGTACATCGTGTGCGGCATCCTGATCGGCCCGCACCTGATCGGCATCATTCCGCAGCGCATCGTGGACAGCATGGGCTTTGTCAGCGATATCGCGCTGGCGTTCATCGCTTTTGGCGTCGGCCGGTTCTTCAAAAAAGAAACCCTCCAGGCCACGGGTGTTTCGGTGCTGCTGATCACGGTGCTGGAGGCGATCCTGGCGGGCGTGCTGGTCACGCTGAGCATGGTGTATATGTTCCATCTGGATTGGAACCTGGCGCTGCTCCTGGGCGCGATCGCCACGGCGACAGCCCCTGCCAGCACGGTCATGACCATCAACCAGTATCACGCGCGGGGCGAGTTCGTGGATCTGCTGCTGCAAGTGGTGGCGCTGGACGATGTGGTGTGCCTGCTGGTATTCAGCCTGATCTCCGCCATCGTGACGGCGAACCATGCCGGCGGGGCCTCTGTTTCCGAGGTGGTGATCCCGCTGCTGTTCAACCTGGGGGCCATCGTGCTGGGGGTCGTGTTCGCGCTGGTGCTGGCAAAGCTGCTGCCCCCGAGCCGCTCCAAGGATAACCGGCTCATTCTCGCGATCAGCATGCTGCTGTGCCTGAGCGGCATCTGCGCCGCGGTGCAGGTATCGCCCCTGCTGTCCTGCATGGTGTTCGGCGCGGTCTTCATCAATTATACGAAAGACAAAAAGCTGTTCAAGCAGGTGAACAAATTCACCCCGCCGATCATGATCCTGTTTTTCGTGGTGTCCGGCATGAAGCTCGATCTGTCCGTGCTTGGCGCGTTCGGGCTGGTGGGCGTCGGGTATTTCCTGGTGCGCATCGCGGGCAAATTCCTGGGCGCGTACCTGGGCTGCCTGTTCACGCACAGAAGCCGCAATACCCGCCGCTGCCTCGGCGCCGCCCTCGTGCCCCAGGCGGGCGTCGCCATCGGCCTGGCTTACCTGGCCGAGCGCATTTTGCCGCCCCAGATCGGCAGCCTGCTCGTCACCATCATCCTGGCCTCCTCCGTGCTCTATGAGCTCATCGGCCCGGCCAGCGCCAAATTCGCCCTGTTCCGCTCCGGCGCGATCAAGAAGGGCGAAAAGCCCGTGACCCCTTCGCCCGCGGGCAACCTGGCCACCGATACCGCGACGCCCACGCTGCATGAGCCAAGGGAAAACCTGTAGCTTTATGTAAAATTATCTTTTGCGGCCCAAAAAACGTCTTTTCCTGCGGGATCATATGCTATAATCATTGTGCCAATCGCCGTGCCGAAACCGGATTGGCGGAAAGGATCAGCAGAACGATGAAAAGACGATGGACCGCTTTTTTTCTTGCCGTATTGATCGGCGTTTGGGTTTATCTCCCCGTCGGCTCTGCCTCCTCCTTCAGCGTGATGAACCTGGAAACAGACCGGACGCCCGCGCCGGAGCAGCCCGCGCAGCCGCAGGACCCGCCCGCGGAGGATACCGCCGTCAAGTCCTATTCCGCGGCCGGGATCATCCTGGAAGGAGCGGCCCTGCGCAGCGGCATCTGGTATTTGCAGCCGTCCGGCGCACAGCAGAAGCTCCGCTTTTATTGGACCGGCGAGGAAGCGGACAACTATCTCATCGCGATCCTGGACAGCGAAGCACAGCCCGTTGCCTCCCAGACGCTGTCCAGCCCGGAATGGCGCCCCGCCGCGGGCGATTGGGCGGATGGAAACGTGTACACGCTGGTCGTGTACGCGCTGAAGGCGGATGGCGGCGAGGTCTATCGGCTCTCCCTCGTTTTTTCGATCAGCCTTCCTGTCCCCCGGCCGACCTCCGCGCCTGCGTCTTCCCGTGACATCATCCGCATTTCCGCCGACGTGACCGCGACGCCCACGCCCAACGCCGGCGCGACCGCCACCCAAACCCCCGGCGGCGCGGCCGCGACGCCCACGCCGACCGCCAAGCCCGGCTCCACCAAAAAGCCGAGCAGTCACGGCGGCGGCTCGAAGCCCGGCGGCGGCAAGAGCAAGGCGACCGCGACGCCCAAACCGACGGTGCAGCCCGTCAGCGCCGAGCTGGAAAACCTGCCCAAGGACCCCATGACCGCGCTTACCTTGAACGGCGAAACGCTGGGCATTGCGCTGGACGGCGGCAGCGGGCGCTTCACCGCGGCCGTGGAGGGCCATGTCCTGCTTTTGGCCCCGGTGGATGAGACGGGCGAATGGACGCTGACCCAGCAGGCGCTTGCCGCCCTGGCGGAGGCGGGAATAACGGCTGTGGAGGTAACGCTCGGCGAACGGACGTACACCTTGCAGCCCGCGAAGACCGACGCGAAGGACAAGGCCAAATCCTCGCTCCTTCAGGACATCGTATGGATCGTGAACGAACAAGGCGTCTGCTGGCAGTACGCGGACCAGACCGTGCTTTGGTCCCTCCCCGAGCCGTCCATCGACGGATAAAACCATATGATCTCCCCGCAATATTGCAAAAGACGGTTTTCTATGTTATACTGATTCAGGATCAACAGTTTGGGGTTTGTCTTATGGAAGCACGCCTTTTGCATATACGACGATCATGGATCAGAGGGAGAAAGATATGCTGACGAATCTGACTTCACGCCATTTGGTCGCCCTGTTTTCGATTCTGATATTCAGTATCCTGCTTCGATCCAGGAAGTCCTTCCGGGATGCAAATACGAAATACTTCTGGCTTACGATCATCAGCTGCCTTTTGCTTGTGTTTGAAGACGTCCTGGAAACGGCGGCCGCGCTGGATCCGTCGCTTCGGTTCTGGCGGCTCCTGCTTTCCGTTTGCGGGTATACGTTCCGCTCGACGGCGGCGCTCGGCCTGCTGCTTGTCGTCGCGCCCAAAGAGAAACGGGGCTTTGTGCTGTGGATCCCTGCCCTGGTCACGCTGGCGGTCTGCAGTACGTCGTTTTTTTCGGACATTGCCTTCGGCTTTGACGCGGATTACAAGTTTTACCGCGGCCCGCTCGGATATGTTGCTTTCCTTGTGCCGATCCTCTATCTGTGCCTGATCCTGTGGATCGTATTCAAGCGCTATACGGAAAGGAACGGCGCGGGAAGGTACATCCTTCCGATATGCGGTATTTTTTGCCTGGCGGCCACCTTTTTGGATATTTATTACGGCGGCGTCCGGCTGAATGAGGCGCTCGTATTCAGCAGCGTTTTCTTCTATATCACGCTGTACTCGCATGACAGCCGGAAGGACCCGCTGACCGGGCTGCTGAACCGGCAGGCCTTCTATGACGACTGCAAGCGGCTGGACAGGAGCGTGAAGGCCGTCGCGTCCCTGGATATGAACGGCCTGAAAAGGCTGAACGATTCGCGGGGGCACAGCGCGGGAGACGTCGCCCTGATCGCGATCGGCAGATGCATCAGCGAAGCGGCGGATCGTGATACGCTTGCCTACAGGATCGGCGGAGATGAATTTGTCGTCCTGTTTTTCCATCATGATGAGCAAAGAATCGTCCGCACCGAGGAACGGATCCGGGAGAGCGTATCCCGAAGCGGGTACAGCATCTCCATCGGATACGCTTTGAGGGATTCCGGCAGCACCCTGGAGGATGCGATCAGGGTATCCGACGGCCGGATGTTTGAGGACAAATCGAATTATTACCGCCAGAACGAGCACAACAGGAGAAGAAGATAAGGGAGGATAACGGCAGATCCCTGCGATATGGAAAAATACATCGAACGCAAAGCGCCCTTCATCGCGGGAATCTGCGCGGAGATCGCCCTATGAAAGATTCCTATGCGGATTTGTGAAAAACACCCGACATCCAAAAACGCCCTCGCCGGCTTCCTGGGAACGCGCTTCCCCCGGCAGGGCGTTTTTTGCTTGGCGATTACTGCTCCATCTGGCGGCCTACGATGCCCGCCGCGGTCTCGGCGACCTTCACTTCCGTATCGCCCATCCGCGCCCCCTGCTCCCGGGAAAGGAGCAGCACCGCGCCGATGGCCTCCCCATCCGCAATGATGGGCGAAACCACCTGGGCCGTGTAGCCGGAGACGTCCTCCTCGTTCGTCACGGGCACGATCTTCCCGCCGCCGGTCCGGCTGGAGGACACCGTCTGCCGCGCCTGGATCGCACTCTCCAGATCCGGGCTGATCGGCTTATCCCACAGCTCCTTTTTGCTCACCCCGCTCGCCGCCACCACCTGATCCCGATCCACGATGCACGCGATGTGCCCCAGCGACCGGAACAGCGATTCCGTATAATCCTTCGCGAACGAGGACATTTCGCCGATCGGGGAATACTTTTTCAAAATCACTTCCCCATCTCGGTCGGTGTAAATTTCCAGCGGGTCACCCTCGCGGATGCGCAGGGTGCGCCGGATCTCTTTGGGGATGACCACCCGGCCCAATTCGTCTATTCTTCTTACGATACCCGTTGCTCGCAAATTCACGCGCCTCCTTGACTTTCATCAGCCATAGGTTTTCCAGGGAAATGCGAAATATGCGAAAGCCCGCGGCGGGAAGATTTGGAAGCGTCGCGGGAGCAAAAGGAAAGCGCGAAAAAAAACGGCGGACGCGCGTTCGGCTCTTTTCGGATTGCACGGCCGGCCATGCGCGGCGTTTTTCTGCGAGCAAGCAAATCAGCAGGAGCTGTGTTTTGTCCGCGGCGTTGACTTTCGCGTTCGGGTGAGATAGAATACAAACGGAAAAACGGCCTGGCGGACCCATTTGGGATCGGGGATACAAGCGAAAAAGAGAGGGAGAAAGACCATGGAAAAGCGCATCCAATTAACGGCGGAGGATCGGGCGTCCTTCCATAACCATGCGGATTACTGTGTCGGCACGGGCCGGCTGGGGCTTGGATTGCAGGCGGAATACCAGGAGCAGCTGCGCCTGGTGCAGTCCAAATGCCATTTTAAGCACATCCGGGGCCATGGCCTTTTCCATGAGGACCTCGCGATCTATCAGCAGGCAAAGCTCCCGGACGGCACCGTGCGGGAGGAATACTGCTTTACTTATCTGGACCGGCTGATGGACGCGTACCGCGCGTGCGGCCTGCGCCCCTTCCTGGAGCTCGGCTTCATGCCCTGGGCGCTGGCGTCCGGCGAAAACCGCATCTTCTGGTGGAAGGGGAATACCACCCCGCCCCGGGATGAAAGCGCCTGGACGCGGCTGGTGAAGGCAACGCTGACGCACCTAAAAGATCGCTATGGGGAAGAGGAAGTGTCCCAATGGCCGTGCGAGATCTGGAACGAGCCCAACCTGCCGGGTTTTTGGGAAAACGCCGATCTGGAAAAATACCTGCGGCTCTATCAGATCACCGCGCTGGCGGTCAAGGAAGCGCTGCCGAACATGCGGGTAGGCGGCCCCGCGGTATGCGGAGGAAACACGATCGAGGATTGGATGGAGCGGTTCCTGTGCTTCTGCCGGGATGAAAAGCTGCCGCTCGATTTCGTTTCCCGCCACGCGTATATGGGCGCGGCGCCGGAGCGCAAGGGCAGGTATCTGTACCACACCATGTGCGATACGGATTTCACGATCGAAGAAGTGAGGAGGACGCGCGAGCACATCGACCGCTTTCCTATGTTCAGGGGCCTGCCGCTGCACATCACCGAGTTCAACACCAGCTATAACCCCCGCTGCCCGATCCACGACACGGCGGAAAACGCCGCCCACATCGCGGGCCTTCTCGCCGGCCTGGGCGACGTGGCGGACAGCTACAGCTATTGGACGTTCGGCGACGTGTTTGAGGAAACGGGCGTGCCGTTCACGCCGTTCCACGGCGGGTTCGGCATGGTGGCGGATCAGTGCATCCCCAAGCCGACGCTTTCAGCGTTTGAATTCTTCTGCAATCTCTCGGGCGAATGCGCCTGGCGGGATGATTCGTGCGTCGTCATGCGGCACCAGGACGGCAGCTGGGAGGGCGTTGCATGGAATATACAGCGCAAGGGACGCGAAAGCCTGACCCTGCGCCTCTCCCTGCCCGTTTCCGGCCGCGCCTGCCTGATGACCCGCTGGGTGGACGAGGAGCGCGGAAACCCCCTGGCCGCCTGGCACGCCATGGGCGAGCCCGCTTCCCTGACCGGGGAGCAGCTTACGTTCCTCCGGGAAGCCGCCGTGCCCGGAACGAAAGCCGAGACGCTCGAGGGCGGGCAGGAGGCCGTGCTCACCCTGGGGCCGAACGCGGCGCTGCATTTTGCCCTGAACCCCGCACCCCTTTCCCCGGACGATGGGTATGATTATTCCTGGTATGGATCCGACCCCACATAAGCACAGGTAAAACGCCGAAAAACCCCGTACGTTCCGATGCCTGGAGGCAGCCGGCACGTACGGGGTTTTTTTGATCGGAGCCGTGGATCAGGCCTTGCTTTGCAGGAGCATCCGGTCGTTATCCAGGGCCTGATGGCGAAGGTCGGCATAGAGGTGCAGCAGATCGTCCACGGTGGTGCCGCTTCGCTCCTCGCCCGAAATATCAAAGAGGATCGCTCCCGCCTCCATCATGACGGTGCGGGTGCCGATGGCGAGGGCCGAGGCCATGTTGTGGGTAATCATGAGGGTGGTCAAATGGTATTGATCCACGGTGCGCCGGGTAATTTCCATCACCTTATCGGCGGTGGCCGGATCGAGGGCGGCGGTATGCTCGTCCAGCAAGAGGAGCTTAGGCGGCACGATGGTGCACATGAGCAGGGTCACGGCCTGGCGCTGCCCGCCCGAGAGACGGCCCACCTTGGTTTTCATCCGGTCCTCCAAATTCATCCCGAATTCCGCGATGCGCTCCCGGAACAGGGCGATCTGCTTTCTGGAGGGCGCGAAGCTCAAGGGTCTGGAATAAGCGCGGGAATAGGCCAGGCTCAGGTTTTCCTCGATGGTCATGTTGGGCGCGGTGCCCTTCATGGGGTCCTGGAACACCCTGCCGATGCTCAGGGCGCGCCGGTGCTCCTTCTGCCCCGTGATATCCTGCCCATCCAGCAGGATGCGGCCCTCGTTCAAAAGGAAGGTGCCGCAGATGGCGTTGAAAAGCGTGGATTTGCCCGCGCCGTTTGAGCCGATGATCGTCACGAATTCGCCCTTGTCCAGATGCAGATTCAGGTGATTCAGGGCGGTATGCTCGATGGCCGTGCCTTTTTCAAAAATCTTGAACGCGTTTTGGATATCAAGCATGCGCTTTCCCTCCCTCCTTCTGGCGGGCCTCCTTCATGTTCTGCCGAAGGGCCGGGATGGCGAGGGCCAGCGCGACGATCACGGCGGAAACCAATTTGAGCATATAGGCGGGCAGCGGGCTGTAGCGCGTGGCCAGGGCGATGATATAGCGGTAAATGAGCGAGCCGGCGACCGCGGAAATGAACCCGATCGTCACGCTGCGCCTGCCGAACATCGCCTCCCCAATGATAACGGACGCGAGGCCCACCACCAGGATGCCGGTCGAAGAGGAAATATCGGCATACCCCTGATACTGCGCGATGAGCGCGCCGGAGAGCGCCACCAGCGCGTTGGAAACGGAGAAGGAGAGCACCTTGCAGGCGTTCACGTTGATGGAGGACGCCCGCACCATGTCCTCATTATCGCCGACCGCGCGGATGCACATGCCCACGTGCGTATGGAAAAACAGGATGACGAGCGTAAGGAACAGCAGCGCCGCAGCGATGGGCAGCACCGTCATCGCGTCGTTCTTGCTCATGAACGGAAAGAGCTTAAACAGCGTCGCGGCCCGCACCAGCGAAAGATTCGGCGATCCGCCCAGCACCGCCAGATTGATGGAATACAGCCCGCTCATCGTGATGATGCCGGACAAAATCGGGTGGATGCCAAAGCGCGTCTGCAAAAGGCCGGTCACGCTGCCCGCCAGCGCGCCTGCCGCCATCGCGGCAAAAATCGCCAGCACGGGATGCCCGGCGGCGGTGATGGCGGCGGATACCGACAGGCCGAAGGCGAAGCTGCCCTCCGTTGTCAGATCGGGAATGGACAGGATGCGGAAGCTGATATATATCCCCAGCGCCAGGATGCCGTACAACAGGCCCAGCTGCAGGGAACCGATCAAGAGTTTCATGGGCGCTCATTTCCTTTTCATCATGATTGCGCTGCGCAGAAAAAGGGAAGCGGCGGCTTTGCGGCGCGCCGCTTTCCCAGCGTTTTCCGGGTTCTTACTTCGCGGGCAGATACTGCACTTCGCCCATTTCGAGCACGGAATCGGGCAGCGTCAGGCCCAGGGCGGCGAGGGTATCACTGTTCACGGAAACGATGTCCGCGGGCACAACAATGGCGGGGATCTCGGAAATGGGGGTGCCGGAGAGCACCTTGGCGGCGATGCCCGCGGTTTCGATGCCGATGAATTCATCGCTCATGGCCAGGGTGGCCAGGCAGCCGGAGAGCACGGTGGTGGCGGAGCAGCAATAGGTGGGCACGCCCGCCTCGATGCACAATTCGGCCAGGATGTCCACGGCGGCCTGCACCACGGAATCGTTCGCGACGAAGACCACGTCCGCGCCCTGGTCCAGCACGGCCTGGGCGGCAGTCTGCACTTCGCCCGAATTGGTGACGGTTTTTTCGATGTACCGATAACCGTTGGCCGCCAGGAATTCCTTGGCGTTGTTCATGGCGTTGACGGCGTTGACTTCGCTGGTGGCGTATACGAGGCCGAAGGTCTTCACATCCGGGGTGATCTGGAGGCCCAGGCTGATGATATCGCCCGCGGGAATGGCGTTGGAGGTGCCGGTGGCGTTCATGTCCGGGGTGTCCAGGGCGCTCATGACCCCGGCGACGACCGGCGCGGCCACGGAGCAGAACACGCAGGGAGTTTCGGATTCGAGGCCCACGAACGCCTGGGTGGGCGGGGTCGCCACGGTGATGACCAGGTCATAGCTGCCGTCGGCCATGTTCTGGCAGATGGTTTGCAGGTTGGTCGCGTCGCCCTGGGCGCACTGGTAATCGATGGTCAGGTTGTCGCCTTCCACATAGCCCAGGTCCTTCAGGCCCTTGATGACGCCCGCTTTCATATCCAGGAACGCGCCGTTTTCGATCATCAATACGATGCCGATCTTGTAGTTCTTTTTGTCTTCCGCACAAACGCCGCACACGCAGCAAAGGGCCAGGCACAGGGCAACCAATAAAGAAACCAGCTTTTTCATTGTTTTTTCCTCCTCAATGTTCATTCATTTCCTGAAGCTTCCGGAACGCGCCGGACAGCATATCAAGCGTGACAGGATAGGGATTGTGGGCGATATCGGGCATAGAGAGCACCTTGGGCAGCACCCTTTGCAGGTCGCTTTCCGTGATCCCGATCTCCCCGATGCCGGTGGGCAGGCCCACCGAGCGGTTGAACGCGTACATTTTTCGGAACATGTCCTCCTGCCCGTCCGCAAGCAGCAGGATCAGCACCCCGAAGCCGACCACCTCGCCGTGCAGGTGATCGCGTTCCAAATGTAACTCCGGAAACGCGGTCAGGGCGTAGAACACGGCGTGCGCAAGGCCCGTATTGTAATCGATGATGCGGTCCGCGGTGAGCAGGATCGAGGCAACGGCGGTGGTCACGATGATGGTCAGGATCACCTGGGTCAATTCCTCGGTCACTTTCTTTTCCCTGTGATCGCGGAAGGCCTGTTCGCCATACCGGAGCAGCGGCTCCAGGCACGAGCGGCTCACGCTCACGCCCAGCGCGTGATAGTAGGCCAATTCGTCCCCGCGGCTGGATACGGCGGCCTCAAAATACTTGGCGCAGGTATCGCCCAGCCCGGCCCACAAGTACCGCTCGGGCGCGGATGCGATCACCTCCGTATCAATGAACGTGTGCCGGGGCGGGCCCGGCAGGAAGCAGGGGCCGGCAAAGCTGCCGTCCGGGTGATAGAGGATCGCGACCGCCGTGCACGCGGCGCAGGTGGAAGCGATGGTCGGGAAGGCGTACACCGGCTTGCCGATGCGCAGGCCCAGCGCCTTGCAGGTATCCAGGGCCTTGCCGCCGCCCACGGCGAACAGGATGTCCGCCCGCTGCACCGCGTCTTCCCCGGAGAGCCGAACGATGTTTTCCTCCGAGGCTTCGCCGCCGTACCAGAGAAAATCCAGAATGTCCACTGCGCCCTGGGCCGCCTTTTCCAGCCGGGCCCGGATCGCGTTTATGCCCTTTTTTCCGCCGATCACCACAGCCTTTTGATGATCGGGGATCACATCCCGGATCGCGCTGAGCGCGTCCTTGCCGACCGTAAAGGCGGGCAGGCGGAGCGAATAATTCGGCATGGAGGAGATCATGGCGCGTCCACCTCGCAATCGAAGGAAGCGATGGCTTCGACGTAGGGGTTATAGCGCTGGCCGATGCCCTGGTGCAGCGGATGCTGCAGATACTTGGGCAGGCTCGTTTCGTCCCTGAGCGTCATTTCGACCATCACCGTCATGTTCTGCGGCCGGTCGACCGCGTTTTCATAAACCCTCGCGCTCAGCACATCCTCGGGCAGCGCGTCCCGAAGGGCCGAAAAGGTCGCTTCGTAATCCGCAAGCGCCTCCTTCGTAAACACGCCTTTTTGCAAGCGCATCAGCACCAGATGCCGGATCGCCATGGAACAAGCCTCCTTGTAACAAAACAGCCCTGTCCTTATCAAAGGACAGGGCACGAAATGCCTTGTGGTACCACCTTTGTTGATGAAGGGAAAAACCCCGCATCCGCTCTTTACGGAAATGCCGTCACATTCCCTGCCTTTAACGCAGGCATACGGTCCGGCTACAGGGCTTGCGCCGTTCGCCTTTCCCTCAGCGGTCCATTTGCCGCGCCGCTTTCTGCCGGGATTTCAGCCGTCCCCGGCTCTCTGTGAGTGCGCGCTGCGGTTTGATCTCCGCCTCATCGGTTTCTATCAGCATGATAAAGCATTTCATTTTTCATGTCAAGGGGGACCGCTGTACTTCGGGTGTATTTTATCTTCCGTGCGGGATCCGGGCATGAAGATGCGTCCGCCTGTTGGATCCGGCGCTTTTTTTGCTTGATTTTACAGCCCTGTTCCGATATAATGAATATAAATTCATTCGTTTGATACATGGATAGGCCCGGAAGATGAAATGGGAGGAAAAAAGATGCTGAAGGATTTTGAAAAGAAAAAGGCCGAGGATAAGGCCGTGGTCAGCGCGCAGATCAAGGAGCTGCGGGAAAAGCTGCTTGGCCAGCAGCAATTGATCCGGGATAAAAAGCTGCCGGTGCTGGTGCTCCTGGAGGGCTGGGCCGCCGCGGGAAAGGGCAGCCTGATTAAGGAGCTCATCAGCGAGATCGACCCGCGTTTTTACAGCGTGGTGTCCCCGCCCATCGTGCCGGAAACGGAGGAAAGGTATCCGTTCCTGTATCCGTTCGCCAAGGCGATCCCGGAGAACGGCAAGATCGTATTCCTGGATTCGGGATGGATGGAAAGCGCGGTGCGCAAAGCCCTGCGCCGCGAGATCACCCGGGAGGAATACAAGCGCCGGGTGCGCTCCGTGCGCGAATTTGAGCGCCAGCTTCGGGACGGCGGATATCTGGTGCTGAAGATCTTCCTGCATATCCAGAAGGAGGAACAGTTTGAACGGCTGCAGGCCCTGGCCGAGCGGCCCGCGACCGAATGGCGCGTCACAAACGAGGACCTGTGGCAGCACAAGGAATACCGCCGCTTCCTGGAAGCGTACGACGATTTCATGGAGAAAACCACCGACTGCGTGCCCTGGCATATCCTGGACGGCAGCCGCCGCAAGGCCGCCGTGCGCGACGCGATGCAGCTGCTGACCGAGCAGATCGACCAGGCCCTGGAGCTGGGCAAATACGTGGGCGAGCCGTTTGAGGAGGAATTCCCGCTCCTCGAAATGCCGCGGCTGAGGGATGTGGATCTGACGCCCACCATAGAAGCTGAAGAATATAAAAAGGAGCTCAAGGCCCTGCAAACCCGCCTGAGCGAGCTGCACAACCTGATCTACCGCAGGAAGATCCCCGTGATCCTGTGCTATGAGGGCTGGGACGCCGCGGGCAAAGGCGGCAACATCCGCCGCATCGCGTACCCGCTCGATCCCCGGGGCTTTGACGTGCACCCGATCGCCTCGCCCGAACCGCACGAATTGAACCGGCAGTATCTGTGGCGGTTCTGGACGCGCCTGCCGCGCACGGGCCATATCTGCATTTTTGACCGCACCTGGTATGGCCGCGTGATGGTGGAAAGGCTGGAGGGCTTCTGCGCCGAAAAGGATTGGCAGCGGGCCTACAACGAAATCAACGAGTTTGAACGGCAATTGACCGATTGGGGCGCGGTGCTGCTGAAATTCTGGATCCATATCGACCAGGAGACCCAGCTCGCCCGCTTCACCGAGCGCCAGAACACCCCCGAAAAGCAATGGAAGATCACCGACGAGGATTGGCGCAACCGCGAAAAGTGGGATCTGTACGAGACTGCGGTGGACGAAATGCTGAAAAAAACCAGCACCAAGAACGCCCCCTGGTACATCATCGAATCCAACGACAAAAAATACGCCCGCATCAAGACCCTCAAAATCGTAATCGACGCCCTCGAAAAAGCCTGCGAAGAGCAGTTCCGCAAAACCATGGAATGATCTTTGCAGGACGTTTGTTCAGGCGATGCGATCGCGTTCTGATATGGCATATCAAACGAAAAAAGGAAAAGCGAATAAAAACCATCTCAAATTGTCTCGCGATCCTGAGATGGTTTTTTGATGTTTGACTGCCCTTCTGGAATCAGCCGTTTCCTCAAGAAGTATCCATAACCGTATTACATGAAGGCCGAGTACGGATGCTTGCCGGGGGCTTCCGCCCAGGCGCGTTTGGGCTTGTTTGGATCATAATGCACCTTGACCGTTTCGCCGATATAGCTTTCATAGCTGCTGCAGCGCCACGCTTGCTGGGAAAGCGTGAACTTTTGGTCCTCCACAGCGTAAGCGATTATAAAATAATGGGTGGTGGTGGAGCTGCCCTCCACATGTTTCACGCTGCAAATTTTCCCCTCAGTCGAGCCGGTACACGCGTTCGCCTTCAAAGCCCGGAAAATTTTCGTAAGGAATATGGGCACCGCAAATATCATCACAGTGGCAAAAATGATTATTCCCGTATCACTACTATGCGTTCTATTCATATACTGCATACCGTTCATATGCGTTCCTTTCCCTTGCGAAATACGGTTCCTTCCCCGAAAGTATACCACAAAATCAAGACGAATACAAGCCGCGCCCGTTTTTTCGGGAAACAGGAGCGAATGAAACGAATGAATCGCCTCGTTTCGGATGGCCATCCGGCGCGGGTTATGGTATAATCAGATCGGAATTGGCCATGCGCGCGCCCAGCCGGGCCGCGCTGACCAGGCGCATATGACATCATGAATCGAGAAAGCAATGAACGACGAACAAAAAAAAGCGCCTGCCGTTTGGCGCTGGATCCGATGCCTTTCCATCGCTCCGTCGGCAGCCGCGTGCGCGCTGATCGCGCTGTGGCTGCAAAAGCGGGATTTCTTTACAGGCTTTGGGCATTTCCTGGGGCTGTGTGTTTGCCTTGTACTTCTGCCGCTGCTGTGCTACCCGCTCAAGAAGCTGCTTAATTCCCGGGGGAAAAACGGCATCGGCCAGCGCATCCTGGCAATGATTTTCGCCGTATCGGGATACGCCGCCGCGTGCGTATTGAATGCCGCCGTCGGCGCCGGGAAGGAAGCCTGGGTGTTCTGCCTGGAATTCCTTTTGGGCGGGCTTTTCATTCTGCTATTCAACCGTATCCTGCACGTCGCGGCATCCGGGCACATCGGCGGCGTGATCGGCTCAGTGCTGCTGCTTGCGATGAACGGCCTCGCCTGGGCCGTCCCCGTCGGGGCGGCCGTTTCGCTGCTCGTCGGCTTCGCAAGCCTGAAAACGGAGCATCATACGGTTTTGGAGATGCTCGGCAGCTGCCTGATCCCTTTCGCGGTGTATCTGCCGCTGTATTTTTATTTTTTCCAGCCGTGGGCATAAAAGCGCTGCGCAGCCCCATCGCGCTGACCGCGGGAAAGCGGGCGCTGCCAAATCATAGCTGCCGGGACAGGACGCGCTTTAAGAATTCCTGCGTGCGCTGCTGTTTCGGGGCGGTGAACAGCTCCTGCGGCGCGGCGTCCTCTAAAATCACGCCGCCATCCATGAACAGGACGCGGCTGGCCACGTCGCGGGCAAAGCTCATTTCATGGGTCACGATCAGCATGGTCATGCCGCCGGACGCCAGATCCTGCATGACGGAGAGCACCTCGCCCACCATTTCCGGGTCCAGCGCGCTGGTCGGCTCGTCAAAGAGCAGGATCTCCGGCTCCATGCACAGGGCGCGGGCGATGGCGACGCGCTGCTTTTGGCCGCCCGACA